>NZ_LNVH01000002.1:0-217927 GCF_002093575.1 Streptococcus oralis subsp. tigurinus
AAGAGGCTAAACAAGCTGCAGAAGCTAAGGCTCACAGCGAATTGTTGACTGCCCTTGAAGGTATCGAAAAATCAACCATTGATGACATCAACAAGGATGCCACTATCACTGATAAGGAAGCGGCGATCAAAGCAGCTAAAGAAGTGATTGGCAAGGAAGCTATCTTGAAAGCTATCGAAGAAGGCGATATCGAAGCGTCCGACTTACTGGCAGATTTCTTGGCAGAAGACAGTGATAAAGTAACACCAGCCGAAGCAAAAACTCAATCTCAACTTTCAAGCCAAGACCAAGCCAAACTTGCTGCAGCAGATAAGGAAGCAGTAGAAGAAGCTAAGAAAGAAGAAGAGGCTAAACAAGCTGCAGAAGCTAAGGCTCACAGCGAATTGTTGACTGCCCTTGAAGGTATCGAAAAATCAACCATTGATGACATCAACAAGGATGCTACTATCACTGATAAGGAAGCAGCTATTAAGGCAGCTAAAGAAGTGATTGGCAAGGACGGCATCTTGAAAGCTATCGAAGATGGAGATATTGAAGCATCTGACTTATTAGATGATTTCTTGGCAGAAGACAGCGATCAGGTGACACCAGCCGAAGCAAAAACTCAATCTCAACTTTCAAGCCAAGATCAAGCAAAACTCACTGCAGCGGACAAGAAAGCAGCAGAAGAAAATAGTAATGCGAAAAAACTTGAGCTAAGTAAATTAGAAGAGCAAGTGGCTAAGATTAAAGCGCAATTATCAAGTTTACAAGTTTCTGGTGACAAGAATAGTCAAGTAAAAGACTTGCAACAAGCTTTAGTAGACTATGAGGATGCTATTAAGACTCTAAGTAGTGTCATGTCAGCTGTTCTTGAAATTGAAGACTTTAAAGGTGGGGTGAACGCAGTAGAAGCTGCAACTGCAGAGTTGCCAGAATACAACAAAGATGTAAATGCGGTAGAAGCTGCTGTAAATGAACTCCCAGCCTATGGCGAAAGTGGCACTCCAGCTGTAGCAAACGTTCCAGCCTATGGCGAAAGTGGCGTCCCAGCTGTAGCGAATGTTCCAGCCTATGGCGAAAGCGGAGCTCCAGCCGTAGCGAATGTCCCAGTCTATGCAGAAAGTGGTACTCCGACGGTGGCTAATATTCCAGCCTATGGCGAAAGTGGCACCCCAGCTGTAGCGAATATCCCAGTCTATGCAGAAAGCGGAGCCCCAGTCGTAGCAAATATTCCAGTTTATGCAGAAAGCGGAACCCCAGCCGTAGCAAATGTTCCAGCTTATGCAGAAAGCGGGGCTCCAGCTGTAGCGAATGTTCCAGCTTATGGCGAAAGTGGCGCCCCAGCCGTAGCAAATGTTCCAGCTTATGGCGAAAGTGGCGCCCCAGCCCTAGCAAATGTTCCAGTTTATGCAGAAAGCGGAGCTCCAGCTGTAGCGAATGTCCCAGCTTATGCAGAAAGCGGGGCTCCAGCCGTAAATGAAGTTCCAGTTTATGGCGAAAGTGGCGTCCCAGCTGTAGCGAATGTTCCAGTTTATGCAGAAACAGGTACTCCGGCAGTGGCTACTATTCCAGCCTATGCTGAAAAGATTGAACCTGCAGTAAATGAAGTTCCAGAATACACTGGCAGTGTAGCTCCTTTGGTTACAAACCCTACTCTTGGAACTGAACAAGATCGTACCTACAAAGCGCCTGCAGCAACGAATGAACAACTCCTTCCAAATACAGGAAGTCAAGATGCCTCAGCAGTCGCATCATTAGGATTTGTTGGTCTCCTTCTCGGTTTGCTACCATTTGCAAAGAGGAAATTGAACAAATAAACCGCATGAAATCAATAAAAGAAAAGGATTTGAATAGTCCTTTTCTTTTTTATGGTGAAATAGGGAGAAGTCCAAGTCTTTCGGCTCTTTCCGATGGTATTTTTCCTTGCTTTCCTTTATAATGGGTGTATGGACAAGAAAAAATTATTATTAATTGATGGATCTTCTGTTGCTTTTCGAGCTTTTTTTGCGCTTTATCAGCAGTTGGATCGGTTTAAAAATGCTAATGGCCTTCATACTAATGCAATCTACGGTTTTCAACTCATGTTGAACCATGTCTTAGAGCGGGTTGAGCCTAGTCATGTTTTGGTAGCCTTTGATGCAGGTAAGACGACTTTCCGGACAGAGATGTATGCAGACTACAAGGGTGGCCGTGCTAAAACTCCAGATGAGTTTCGTGAGCAATTTCCCTTCATTCGTGAGTTGTTAGACCACCTTGGGATTCGCCACTATGAGTTGGCCCAGTATGAAGCGGATGATATCATCGGGACCCTAGGTCGTTTGGCTGAGAAGGATTCTTTTGATGTGACAATCGTTAGCGGAGATAAGGATTTGATCCAGTTGACGGACGAGCATACGGTGGTCGAGATTTCCAAGAAAGGTGTGGCTGAGTTTGAGGCCTTTACGCCAGACTATCTTATGGAAAAGATGGGCCTCACACCAGCTCAGTTTATTGATCTTAAGGCTCTTATGGGGGATAAGTCTGATAATATCCCTGGAGTCACTAAGATTGGTGAAAAGACGGGTATCAAGCTCTTGCTGGAGCATGGTTCGCTTGAGGGTATTTATGAAAATATCGATGGGATGAAGGCTTCTAAGATGAAGGAAAATCTCATCAAAGACAAGGAACAGGCCTTTTTATCGAAAACACTGGCGACCATTGAAACTCAGGCACCAATTGAGATTGGACTAGACGATTTGGTCTATAATGGACCCGATGTGGAAAATCTCGGGAAATTCTACGATGAGATGGGCTTCAAACAGCTCAAGCAAGCTCTAAATGTGTCATCAACGGATGCGCCTGAGAGTTTGGATTTCGCCATCGTTGACCACGTTAGTCAAGACATGCTGAGTGCCGACTCTATCTTCCACTTTGAACTCTTTGGGGAAAACTACCATACAGATGATTTGGTTGGTTTTTCCTGGTCCTGTGGGGATAAACTTTACACTACAGATAAACTTGAGCTCTTGCAGGAGCCGATTCTCAAGGATTTTCTAGAAAAAACACCTCTGAAAGTGTATGACTTTAAAAAAGCGAAGGTTCTTTTAAATCGCTTGGGCTTGAACCTGCAGGCACCTGCTTTTGACAGCCGTTTGGCAAAATACTTACTCTCAACAGTCGAGAACAATGAAATTTCAACCATTGCGAATCTCTATGGTCAGACTTATCTGGCTGATGATGAGACTTTCTACGGTAAGGGGGTCAAGAAAGCTATCCCTGAGAGAGAGAAATTCTTGGAGCATTTGGCTCGCAAGGTTGCTGTATTGGTTGAGACGGAGCCTGTTTTACTTGAAAAACTCAGTGAACATGGGCAGTTAGATCTCCTCTATGACATGGAGCAACCTCTGGCTTTTGTCCTTGCCAAGATGGAAATTGCTGGTATCAAGGTCAAAAAAGAAACCCTGCTTGAGATGCAGGTTGAAAATGAGGTCGTCATTGAGCAGCTCAGTCAAGAGATTTATGAACTAGCTGGTGAGGAGTTTAATATCAACTCGCCTAAGCAGTTGGGCGTCCTTCTCTTTGAAAAACTCGGTCTTCCCCTAGAATACACTAAGAAAACCAAGACAGGTTACTCGACAGCCGTGGATGTGCTAGAGCGACTGGCTCCTATTGCACCAATCGTCAAGAAAATCCTCGATTACCGTCAAATTGCTAAGATTCAGTCTACCTATGTGATTGGTTTGCAAGACTGGATTTTGGATGATGGCAAGATCCACACGCGCTATGTGCAGGATTTGACTCAGACTGGGCGTTTGTCTAGTGTGGATCCAAACTTGCAAAATATCCCTGTTCGCTTGGAACAAGGCCGTCTCATTCGTAAGGCTTTTGTGCCTGAGTGGGAGGATAGTGTGCTGCTCAGCTCGGACTATTCACAGATTGAATTGCGCGTTTTGGCTCATATTTCTAAAGATGAGCACTTGATTAAGGCCTTTCAAGAGGGAGCTGACATCCATACTTCAACGGCCATGCGGGTCTTTGGCATTGAACGCCCTGAGGATGTGACTCCAAACGACCGTCGTAATGCCAAGGCGGTTAACTTTGGAGTGGTTTACGGGATTTCAGACTTTGGCTTGTCTAATAATCTGGGCATCAGCCGTAAGGAAGCAAAAGCCTACATTGACACTTACTTTGAACGCTTCCCAGGTATTAAAAACTACATGGATGAGGTGGTGCGTGAGGCGCGTGATAAGGGCTATGTGGAGACCCTATTCAAACGTCGTCGTGAGTTGCCAGATATTAATTCGCGCAACTTTAACATTCGTGGTTTTGCAGAGCGGACAGCTATCAACTCCCCTATCCAGGGTTCGGCAGCAGATATCCTCAAGATTGCTATGATCCAGCTAGACAAAGCTCTAGTTGAAGGTGGCTATCAGACCAAGATGCTGTTGCAAGTGCATGATGAAATCGTCCTTGAGGTTCCGAAATCGGAACTAGCAGCCGTTAAAGCTCTAGTGAAACAAACCATGGAAGAAGCCATTCAACTCAGTGTTCCCCTTATTGCAGATGAGAATGAAGGGGCAACCTGGTACGAGGCTAAATAAAAAAGCTATATAGAGTTTGAGGCACTTGCTTTCAAACTCTTTTTCATGTTTTTCTGTAAGCAGTTGCCTTGACATTTTTTTTGTTTTGCGCTATCATATGTCCATATAAGATATGGGAGTCTGTGTACAGTCTGAGAGGAAGTGTTAAACTTCGACCGCACCTGATCTGGGTAATGCCAGCGTAGGGAACGATACTTAGCCGAATTCTGCACCTTTTCCATATATGGAAGGGTTTTTCTTTTTGTCAAAGGGGAACCTGAGAAAAGGAGGTTTTTATGAAAGCAAGCATTGCCTTGCAAGTCTTGCCCCTATCACAGGGGATTGATCGAATTGCTATTATCGATCACGTGATTGCTTATCTGCAAGCTCAGTCCGTGACCATGGTAGTGACACCATTTGAAACGGTCTTGGAAGGGGAGTTTGATGAGCTCATGCGTATTCTCAAAGAAGCGCTAGAAGTGGCAGGGCAGGAGGCAGATAATGTCTTTGCCAATGTCAAAATAAATGTAGGAGAGATTTTAAGTATTGATGAGAAACTTGAAAAGTATACTGAGACGACACATTAGTCTATTGGGTTTTCTAGGAGTCTTGTCGGTTTGGCAGTTAGCAGGAATATTCAAACTTTTACCCAAGTTTATCCTGCCAACCCCTTTTGAAATTCTCCAGTCCTTTGTTCGTGACAGAGAATTTATCTGGCACCATAGCTGGGCGACCTTGAGAGTGGCTTTGCTAGGTCTAGTCTTGGGAGTCTTGATTGCCTGTCTCATGGCTGTACTTATGGATAGTTTGACTTGGCTCAATGACCTGATTTACCCTATGATGGTGGTTGTACAGACCATTCCGACCATTGCCATAGCTCCTATCCTGGTCTTGTGGCTAGGTTATGGGATTTTGCCCAAGATTGTCTTGATTATCTTGACGACAACCTTCCCTATCATCGTCAGCATTTTGGATGGTTTTAGGCATTGTGACAAGGATATGCTGACCTTATTTAGTCTGATGCGAGCGAATCCTTGGCAAATCCTGTGGCATTTTAAAATCCCGGTCAGTCTGCCTTACTTTTATGCAGGTCTGAGGGTTAGTGTCTCCTACGCCTTTATCACAACAGTGGTATCTGAGTGGTTGGGAGGTTTTGAAGGACTAGGTGTTTACATGATTCAGTCCAAGAAACTGTTTCAGTATGATACCATGTTTGCTATTATTATTCTGGTGTCGATTATCAGCCTTTTGGGTATGAAATTGGTTGATATTAGCGAAAAATATGTGATTAAATGGAAACGTCCCTAAGATAAGGATGTTTTAGAAAAAGAAAAGAGGAAATGAAAATGAAGAAAACATGGAAAGTGTTTTTAACGCTTGTAACGACTTTTGTAGCTGTCGTGTTGGTGGCTTGTGGCCAAGGGACTGCTTCTAAGGATAACAAAGAAGCAGAACTCAAGAAGATTGACTTTGTCCTAGACTGGACACCAAATACTAACCACACAGGGCTTTATGTTGCCAAGGAAAAAGGTTATTTCAAAGAAGCTGGAGTGGATGTTGATTTGAAATTGCCACCAGAAGAAAGCTCGTCTGACTTGGTGATCAATGGCAAGGCGCCATTTGCAGTGTACTTCCAAGACTACATGGCTAAAAAATTGGAAAAAGGGGCAGGAATTACTGCCGTTGCAGCTATCGTAGAGCATAATACATCAGGAATCATCTCTCGTAAATCTGACAATGTCAGCAGTCCAAAGGACTTAGTTGGGAAGAAATACGGAACTTGGAATGACCCGACTGAGCTTGCTATGTTGAAAACCTTGGTAGAATCACAAGGCGGAGACTTTGAGAAGGTCGAAAAAGTACCAAACAACGACTCAAACTCGATTACACCGATTGCCAATGGCGTCTTTGACACTGCTTGGATCTACTACGGTTGGGATGGTATCCTTGCCAAATCTCAAGGTGTAGATGCTAACTTTATGTACTTAAAAGACTATGTCAAGGAGTTTGACTACTACTCACCCGTTATCATCGCAAACAATGACTATCTAAAAGACAACAAGGAAGAAGCTCGTAAAATCATCCAAGCCATCAAAAAAGGCTACCAATATGCCATGGAACATCCAGAAGAGGCTGCAGATATCCTCATTAAGAACGCACCTGAACTCAAGGAAAAACGTGACTTTGTCATCGAATCGCAAAAATACTTGTCAAAAGAATACGCAAGTGACAAGGAAAAATGGGGACAATTTGATGCAGCTCGCTGGAATGCCTTCTACAAATGGGATAAAGAAAATGGTATCCTTAAAGAAGACTTGACAGATAAAGGCTTCACTAACGAATTTGTAAAATAATGACAGAAATTAGACTAGAACACGTCAGCTATGCCTATGGCGAGGAGAAGATTTTAGAAGATATCAACCTACAGGTGACTTCGGGTGAGGTGGTCTCTATTCTAGGTCCAAGTGGTGTAGGAAAGACCACCCTCTTTAACCTAATCGCTGGGATTTTAGAAGTCCAGTCTGGGCGAATTGTCCTTGATGGCGAGGAAAATCCTAAGGGGCGCGTGAGTTATATGTTACAAAAGGATCTCCTCTTGGAGCACAAGACGGTGCTCGACAATATCATCCTGCCGCTCTTGATTCAAAAGGTGGATAAGGCAGAGGCTATTGCCCGAGCGGATGAAATCCTTGCGACCTTCCAGTTGACAGCTATACGGAACAAATATCCTCATGAACTCAGCGGAGGGATGCGGCAACGTGTGGCCTTGCTGCGTACCTACCTTTTCGGGCACAAGCTCTTTCTCTTGGATGAGGCTTTCAGCGCCTTGGATGAAATGACTAAGATGGAGCTCCATGCTTGGTATCTGGAGATTCACAAGCAGTTGCAGCTAACTACCCTGATCATCACGCATAGTATCGAAGAGGCCCTCAATCTTAGCGACCGCATTTATATCTTGAAAAATCGCCCTGGGCAGATTGTCTCAGAAATTAAACTAGATTGGTCTGAAGGTGAGGACAAGGAAGTCCAAAAGATTGCCTACAAACGGCAAATATTAGCAGAATTAGGCTTAGATAAGTAGAAAAATAGGGAGTTGGTGAAGATTATCCTTTACCAGCGCCCTTTTTCTTTAAAAAAATCAAAAATTTCGGTATAATAGTCAAAGATAGTCAAGGTTCAAAGAAGGAGTTTGATTTACTATGAGATTTAAAAATACATCAGATCATATCGAAGCCTATATCAAGGCGATTTTAGACCAATCTGGTATCGTGGAATTGCAGCGGAGCCAGTTAGCTGATACCTTCCAGGTTGTGCCAAGTCAGATCAACTATGTCATCAAGACCCGCTTTACGGAAAGTAGAGGTTACTTGGTTGAGAGCAAGCGTGGTGGTGGAGGCTACATTCGCATAGGGCGGATTGAATTTTCCAGTCATCATGAGATGCTCCGCGATTTGCTTTACTCGATTGGTGAGCGAGTTAGTCAGGAGATCTATGAGGATATTCTCCAGCTTTTGGTGGAGCAGGACTTAATGACCAAGCAGGAGATGACCTTGCTAACTTCAGTAGCAACGGATCGTGTCCTAGGTGAAGAATCCTCAGTTGTTCGTGCCAATATGCTCCGACAGCTATTGCAAGAGGTAGATAGAAAAGAGAAGTAAGATGAACTATTCAAAAGCATTGAATGAATGTATCGAAAGTGCCTACATGGTTGCTGGCCATTTTGGAGCTCGTTATCTAGAGTCTTGGCATTTATTGATTGCCATGTCCAATCACAGTTATAGTGTGGCAGGGGCGACTTTAAATGATTATCCATATGAGATGGACCGTTTAGAAGAGGTTGCGTTGGAACTGACTGAAACGGACTATAGCCAAGACGAAACCTTTACAGAATTGCCCTTTTCCCATCGTTTGCAGGTTCTTTTTGATGAAGCCGAATATGTAGCGTCAGTGGTCCATGCTAAGGTGTTAGGGACAGAGCATGTCCTTTATGCGATTTTGCATGATGGCAATGCCTTGGCAACTCGTATCTTGGAGAGGGCTGGTTTTTCTTATGAAGACAAGAAAGATCAGGTCAAGATTGCTGCCCTACGTCGCAATCTAGAAGAACGTGCAGGCTGGACTAGAGAAGATCTCAAGGCTTTGCGTCAACGTCATCGCACAGTAACTGATAAGCAAAATTCCATGGCCAATATGATGGGCATGCCTCAAGCTCAAAGTGGAGGTCTAGAGGATTATACTCATGACCTAACGGAGCAAGCGCACTCTGGCAAGTTAGAGCCAGTCATCGGTCGAGACAAGGAAATCTCACGTATGATTCAAATCTTGAGCCGTAAAACCAAGAACAATCCTGTTTTGGTTGGAGATGCTGGTGTCGGGAAAACAGCTCTAGCACTTGGTCTTGCCCAGCGTATTGCTAGTGGGGATGTACCAGCTGAAATGGCCAAGATGCGTGTTCTAGAGCTTGATTTGATGAATGTCGTTGCAGGGACACGTTTCCGTGGTGACTTTGAAGAGCGTATGAACAACATCATCAAGGATATCGAGGAGGATGGCAAAGTAATCCTCTTTATCGATGAACTTCACACCATTATGGGTTCTGGTAGCGGTATTGACTCGACTCTGGATGCGGCCAATATCTTGAAGCCAGCCTTGGCTCGTGGAACTTTGAGAACGGTTGGTGCCACCACTCAGGAAGAATACCAGAAACACATCGAAAAAGATGCTGCCCTTTCTCGTCGGTTTGCCAAAGTGACGATTGAAGAGCCAAGTCTAGCTGACAGTATGACTATTTTGCAAGGTTTGAAGGCCACCTATGAGAAACACCACCGTGTGCAAATCACAGATGAAGCTGTTGAAACAGCTGTTAAGATGGCGCATCGTTACTTGACCAGTCGTCACTTACCAGACTCTGCCATCGATCTATTGGATGAAGCGGCAGCAACGGTGCAAAACAAATCCAAGCATGTGAAAGCAGACGAATCCGACTTGAGTCCAGCTGACAAGGCCTTGATGGATGGCAAGTGGAAACAAGCTGCCCAGTTAATCGCAAAAGAGCAGGAAGTCCCTGTCTATAAAGACTTGGTAACAGAATCTGAAATTTTGACGACCTTGAGTCGCTTGTCAGGGATTCCAGTCCAAAAACTGACTCAGACTGATGCCAAGAAATATCTGAACTTGGAAGCTGAATTACACAAACGTGTCATCGGTCAAGATCAAGCTGTTTCAAGTATTAGCCGTGCGATTCGCCGCAACCAGTCAGGAATTCGTAGTCACAAGCGTCCGATTGGTTCCTTTATGTTCCTAGGGCCGACAGGAGTCGGTAAGACCGAATTGGCAAAGGCTCTGGCAGAAGTCCTCTTTGATGACGAATCAGCTCTTATCCGCTTTGATATGAGTGAGTATATGGAGAAATTTGCGGCTAGCCGTCTCAATGGAGCTCCTCCGGGCTATGTGGGCTACGAAGAAGGTGGGGAGTTGACTGAGAAGGTTCGCAACAAACCTTACTCCGTTCTCCTCTTTGACGAGGTAGAGAAGGCCCACCCAGATATCTTTAATGTTCTCTTGCAGGTTCTGGACGACGGTGTCTTGACAGATAGCAAGGGACGCAAGGTGGACTTTTCAAATACCATTATCATCATGACGTCAAACCTTGGTGCGACAGCTCTTCGTGATGACAAGACGGTCGGCTTTGGGGCCAAGGATATTCGTTTTGACCAGGAAAATATGGAAAAACGAATCTTTGAAGAGTTGAAAAAAGCTTATCGACCAGAGTTTATTAACCGTATTGATGAAAAGGTGGTCTTCCATAGCTTAGATAGCAAACACATGCAAGAAATTGTTAAGATTATGGTGAAACCATTGATTGCTAGCCTGGCAGAGAAGGGTATCGACTTGAAACTGCAAGCTTCGGCATTGAAGTTGCTAGCTAGTCACGGTTACAATCCAGAAATGGGAGCTCGCCCACTTCGCAGAACACTGCAAACAGAAGTGGAAGACAAGTTGGCAGAACTCCTCCTTAAGGGGGAACTGGTAGCAGGGAAGACCCTTAAGATTGGTGTCAAAGCTGGTCAATTAAAATTTGATATTGCTTAAAAATGGAGAATCAGGAGCAATCCTGATTTTTTTGTATTTATTTTTATAAAACCAAAGGAAATAAGTTGACAATATGTAAATATTGGTTATAATAAGAATAAATAGATATTAAGATTTGTATAGAATGAAAAAGAGCAGAGTTTCCTGAAATTTCCACCATTTCAATAGAGCCCTGTTTCTTTTTTTGCGTATGAAATGAAAATAATGTAAACCTAGCAAAAGAGTGAATTTTAGATAGGTTAAGAAGGGAAATAGATGAACATTTTAGTTGTAGATGATGAGGATATGATTAGAGAGGGGGTAGCTGCTTTTTTGAGAGAAGAAGGCTATCATGTTATTCTAGCAAAGGATGGGCAGGAGGCTTTGGAGAAATTTCATGAGTTCCCTATTCATCTGATGGTCTTGGATCTGATGTTACCGAAGCGGAGTGGATTTGAGGTGTTAAAAGAAATTAATGGAAATCATGATATTCCTGTAATCGTCTTAAGTGCGCTCGGAGATGAAGAAACTCAGATGCAGGTATTTGACCTTTATGCTGATGATCATGTAACAAAACCATTTTCACTGGTGCTCCTAGTCAAACGGATTCAAGCCTTGCTTAGGCGTTACTATGTTGTGGAGGATATTTGGCATTATCAAGATGTGACAGTGGATTTCACATCCTACCAAGCTCGAGTCAAGAACGAGGAGGTTGCAATTAAGCCGAAAGAATTGTTGGTTTTAAAATGTTTGATCCAACATAAGAACCAGGTCTTGAGTAGAGAGCAGATACTCGAGTCTATCTCAAATGATTTTGCAGATTTGCCTCTTGATAGAGTAGTTGATGTTTACATTCGAAATCTTCGTAAGAAGTTGGATCTGGATTGTATTGTAACAGTGAAAAATGCCGGATATAAAATTAGCTTATGATAAAAAACACTAAATTATTAACTAAATCATTTTTAAGAAGTTTTTCGCTTTTAGGTGCAATTGCTTTGGTCATCCACATTGCCATCTATCTGACCTTTCCTTTTTATTACATTCAGCAAGAGGGTGAGAAGTTTAATGAGAGTGCGACTATTATGAGCAGGTACTTAGAAGGTAAAAATTTTCATGAACTGCCTAGTTTGCTGGAGTCCTATTCGAAATCTCTTCGCATCTCTGCCCATTTGAAAGATGACGTACTGGATAAGAGAATTTCCCTTGTGCACGACTTGGAAATAAAGGAAGGCAGTCCCACTAACTATATCGTAACGATTGACCGTCAGATTACGACAGCTGATGGTAAAAAGGTAACCATTCAATTTATTCAAGGTGTGGATATTTATAAAGAGGCAACACGGATTATGCTTCTCTATCTCCCTTATACCTTTTTAGCAACGCTTGTATTTGCCTTTCTCTTTTCCTACTTCTATACGAAACGTTTATTGGAGCCTCTCTTTTATATCTCAAAAGTTACAGGTAAGATGCAGGAGTTGGATCATGATATTCGCTTTGATGAAACGCGAAAGGATGAAGTTGGGGAAGTTGGAAAGCAAATCAATGATGTGTATGAAAACTTGCTGGCAGTCATTGATGAATCTGAGAGAAGAAATGAACGGATTATCAGGTTGCAAAAGCAGAAAGTTTCTTTTGTTCGTGGAGCGTCACATGAGTTGAAAACCCCTTTAGCCAGTCTTCGAATTATTCTAGAGAATATGCAGTACAATATTGGGGATTATAAAGACCACCCTAAGTATATAGCAAAGAGTATCGATCAAATTGATCAAATGAGTCACTTGCTTGAAGAAGTTTTGGAGTCCTCTAAGTTCCAAGAGTGGACAGAGTGTAGCGAGACCTTGATAGTCCAGACTGTTTTGACGGATGTTTTATCTCGCTATCAGGAATTAGCACGCTCAAGAGGAATAGAAATTGAAAATCAATTGACAGATGATACCAGGGTCGTCATGAGCCTCAAGGCATTGGATAAGGTTTTGACAAACCTGATTAGTAATGCGATTAAATATTCAGATAAAAATGGGCGCGTAATCCTATCCGAGCAAGATGGCTATCTTTCTATCAAAAATACCTGCCAACCTCTTAATCAAGAAGAGTTGAATCATTTGTTTGATATTTTTTACCACTCTCAAGTTGTTACAGACAAGTCTGAAGGGTCTGGTTTAGGACTCTATATCGTGAATAACATCCTAGAAAGTTATCAAATGTCTTATAGTTTTCTCCCTTATGAACAGGGAATGGAATTTAAAATTTACTTGCAAGCAGATTAGTTGTATAAAGTAACAGAACGGAAATCTCTCCGTTCTTTTTTGTTAAAGTTCACATAGGTTTAACATGAGAATATTATTTTAAATATAGAAAAAAGAAAGGATACTGGTATGGTATTAGCGATTATTTTAGTAACCTTCCTCGTTCGATTGATTTTTTTAAAACGTTCGATGGAGAATGAAAAACGAATCCTTAGCAATGGCGGGAAAGAATTTGGAGTTGAGAATACAAAACGATTAACGATGGCTCATATTGTTTTTTATCTCTCTTGCTTCGTTGAAGCAATGGTGCACAAGACAAATTTTGATGGCATGAGCATAGTTGGTTTAGTTTTGCTTATTTTTTCCATGTTGATGTTATTGCTGGTCATTCACTTGTTGGGAGATATTTGGACAGTTAAGCTAATGCTTGTCAATAATCACAAATATGTAGATCATCCTCTCTTTCGAATTGTGAAACATCCCAATTACTTTTTAAATATTCTCCCTGAGCTAGTTGGTTTAGCTTTGGTGAGTCATGCTTACGTAACTTTTATCTTTATTTTTCCTGTCTATGCGGTTATTCTTTATCAAAGAATAGCAGAAGAAGAGAAATTACTGCAAGAAGTTATCATTCCTAATGGAAGAATGAAAGGATAGCGAAAATAATATAGCAAATTTCATATACAATTCATATTGGCAGGATATACTGTAGTTAATTAAAATCGTGGAGGATATAGATATGTTTAAATCAAATCATGAACGAAGAATGCGTTATTCCATTCGTAAATTTAGTGTAGGAGTAGCTAGTGTACTAGTAGCTTTCTTTATGGGGAGTGTTGCTCATGCTGGTGAGATGAGCTCGAGTGCACCCACAAATAGTGCTAAGGTCACTGAACAAACTTCATCTAAGGATAAGGCAGGAGAAAACAAAGAAACTTCTTCTGAAAATAATAAAAAAACAGAACCAGCTAGAGAAACTTTGAAAGATGCAAAAGAAAAATTAATAAAAGAGCTAGCGGAAAGTGACCTTCCTACAGATAAAAAAGCAGCATATCAGCGGAAAATCGAACAGGCGAATGATACAGGAAGCTTGCTTTCGATAGATAATGATTTTCACCTAGACTTACTAAAACATCATGAAAAGCAGCATATGGAACAAGAAAGGAAGGAAAAAGAAAATCAATCGAAAGATGAAAACAAGGTAGTTCCTCCGACTAAGGAGAGCTCGGAACAGTCTCAAGATACTTCTACAAAAGAGAACACAGGTGCGGTCGCTGAAATTCAAAAACGTTTAAAAGAAGAAATCAGAAAGGGTACTCTACCAACTGAGCGGAAAGATTCCCTGATAAAAGAGATTGAGGGAGAAGATGACCGTGATAATCTAGAAACTTTGGAGAATAGTTATAGAGAGCTGGAAGATACTTTCAAAAAAATCAATGAAGAACTCGACCATCAAAAGAAATTGATTAGCGATATGGCAACTACAAAAGGTATCACCGAAGAGGATAAAAGTTCTTTAGTAGGCGAAATCAATAAAATCAAAGAGCGAGTTGTAAATGATTTTAAGAACGAGTCGGATAAACCGCTCCAAACGATTAAACAAGAAGTTATTGCTGATCTAGGTAAGTTATTCAAATCTTACAAAGCTTACGTTGAAAAAGAAATTCAAAACTACGTCAATGAACAAGTGGACGAAAACATAAAGGAGAAAAAACTAAACAAAGAAGAAGCAAACGAGGATGCCACAATCAAACAGTTACGCGAGTTGGAAAAAAAGGCGCTTCAGCAACTCGATCAGGCCGCGAAAAACGAAGAGGTGCTGAAGGCTAAACACAGTCTTCTTGATGAGATTGCAAGACTCAAAACATCTAATGGCAATAAAGAGACAACGAAACCGAGAGACAAACGAAGTGCTAAGGAGACTGATCAGCAAGATTTGGCTAAACAAATTTCAGAAGCTAATCTATCGCTTTCTAATCACATGAGTGAGCTGTTGGATAGAACTAAAAAAGATTTGAAATCTGAGGATGAGTCTAAATTTTATGAATTAATTAAAAATGCCTTAGGAATTGTAAATAAATATAGATCAGAGCTTTCTAAAGCTCAAACAAAAGAGGAACTAGATCGGATTCTAGGAACAGCGAAGTCAGAGCTAAATGCTGCTGTGGAGGAATTCAAAAAAGGGTTAACGAAACCAACTGAGCCTCAAAGAAAGCCTGATATGGAAGGCCATATTCCTCCAACTAAAGATAGGAAATCTCAGACACCGACTGAAGAAACGAAAGAGATAGAATCCTTGAAGAATAAGGCTAAGGAAGAGCTAAAAAAACTAGAGCAAGCTTTGGCTGAAGTGAATAACTATCCAGAGTTACCAGAAAATAACAGTGATTATAAGGTGCAGAAAAAAGATATTTGGGAGGATTCTAAAAAGATTGCTCCTGATAAAATAAAAGCATTTAGAGAACAGTTAGAAAAAGGTTCATACACTGCCAAAACTCTCCAAACGTTTATAGATGACTTTATCTATTATCAAATCCATGCACAAATCGAAAAGATGACAAGACAAGTCGCTTTGTATCGAGAGAAATACGCGAAAATTCCTAGTTTAGAAAAAGAATTTGAATCAGGTATCAAGCAAACATGGAATAAGAATTATGCTACCTTAGAAGGGAAATATCTAGCGGATTACTTTAAGAACGAATTTCTTCCATTCTTTAATAAGATTCAGCAGATTGTGGAACTTCAGAAGACTATCAGTCAGCTTGAAGAAGAAATGAAGACGGTTCCAGATGGAGCTAAGTTAACAGGAGAAGCTGGTTCTGCTTATGAAAAGGTCAGAAATCGCGCAAGCGAAATCATTAAACAAGGGAAAGAGCTTCTAGAACAAGCAAATATTACAGAAAAGCAGCTAGATACTCAGATAGGAGAGCTTCAGAAGAGCTTATCTGAATTGAAGGTAGCGAAGGCCAACTTAGTGCCAAAGAAAGAAGATAAGAAAGAAATTCCAAAACCAGATATGCAACCAAGCCCTCAACCAGAAGGCAAGAAACCACACACGCCGGCACAACCCGGTACTGAGGATAAGAAGCCATCTACTCCAAAACCAGATATGCAACCAAGTCCTCAACCGGAAGGTAAAAAACCGCAAACACCGGCGCAACCCGGTACTGAGGATAAGAAGCCATCTACTCCAAAACCAGATATGCAACCAAGTCCTCAACCAGAAGACAAGAAACCACATACACCGGCACAACCAAAGACACATAAAATCTTTACAGCAGCAGATGGCAAGACGAAAGTCTCAGTAATATTTGATAAACCTACAGATGCTGATAAGTTACATCTCAAGGAAGTAACGACGAAAGAGTTGGCTGATAAAATTGCTCGTAAAACAGGAGGGGGAACAGTTCGTGTGTTTGACTTATCTCTTTCTAAAGGAGGCAAGAAAACTCATGTCAATGGAGAACGAACTGTTCGGCTCGCGCTTGGGCAGACTGGCTCAGATGTTCAGGTCTATCACGTAAAGGAAAATGGCGACCTTGAGCGTATTCCTTCTAAAGTTGAAAATGGGCAAGTTGTTTTTAAAACGAACCACTTCAGTTTGTTTGCGATTAAGACACTTTCTAAGAATCAAAATGTCACTACACCTAAGCAGACTAAGCCGTCTATCCAAGATAGTCAAACACAGATAGGAGAGAGCCAAACTGGAAAATTCCAGAATAAAGAAGTTAATCATAAACCACTGGCTACTGGAAATAAAACAGTGGCAAAAGGAAATTCTACATCAGCAACTGAGAAGAAATTGCCATCTACAGGAGTAGCGTCTAATCTAGTTCTTGAGATCATTGGTCTCCTTGGTTTGATTGGAACTTCATTCATCGCGATGAAAAGAAGAAAATAATGATTCAGTTTTTTAAAAATATCCACTTTCGATATTTAGCATTTGATTGGTTAACCATTGAAGATTCCAAAGATTTTACTTATAATTGGTATCTAATAATGATAAGTCATTTCATATAGAGATGAATCTAAGATATAAAAAGAGAAGGCTAGTGAACCGCAAAAGTTAGATTTTTTATGTCCAACTTTTGAGGGGCAGTATAAAGATGGCCTTCTCTTTTTTTGTTACCTTTTTATACAAAGTAATAAAAGACTATTGACAAAACAAAAATATAGTATATAATAAAAACACAGAAAACAAAAATATTAAAAACTATAAAAAGGTAAAGCGTTTATGAAAAAGAAAACAGCAGTGGTATTTGGGACCTTTGCCCCTCTCCATCAAGGGCATATCGATCTGATCCAGCGAGCGAAGCGTCAGTGTGACCAGGTCTGGGTAGTCGTTTCAGGCTACGAGGGAGACCGAGGTGAGCAGGTAGGTTTAAGTCTTCAAAAAAGATTTCGCTATATCCGAGAGGCTTTTCGTGATGACGAGTTGACCTTTGTCTGCAAGTTAGATGAAACCAAGCTTCCTCGTTACCCTATGGGCTGGCAGGAGTGGTTGGACCAGATGTTAGCGGAGATTTCCTATGATGAAACCAAGCAAGAACTGATCTTTTTTGTGGGAGAAGAAGAATACCAGCAAGAATTAGCTAAACGTGGTTTTGAGACCGTTTTGCAAGAAAGAAAGTTTGGTATCTCAGCGACTATGATTCGAGAAAATCCAAGCAAATATTGGAAATACATCGCTCAACCCTTCCGTCGTCAGTTTACCAAGAAAGTCTTGATCATGGGAAGTGCCAGTAATGGGAAGACCACTCTAGCCAAGGATTTGGCAAGGTATTACGATGCGCCCGTTAGTCTGGAATACGCGCGTGAGTACCAGATCAAAAACAATGTCCGCGACGATGAATTGACTCCAAAGGATTATTATTATCTCCTTTTAGGGCAGTATGACCAGACCTCAAAACTAATCGATAGCAATGCTAATCGAGGCCTAGTGATAGCCGATACCAATTCATTGGTAACCAAGGGTTACTATGACTATTACATGGAGACAGAGGACCAAGGGGACTTATCAGGAGAAACCTTTGACAATCTCTTTGCCTCCATCTTGGCCAAGGAAAAATGGGACTTGATTCTCTTTGTGCAACCTGTGGGTTCCTATGTCAATGACGGATTTAGAGATATGACCATGGCAGAAGACCACATTCGCTACAGTTTTTCCCAGCATTTGGACCAGATGAGGGAGAGATACTTAACGACCATTCCTTTAGTTTATCTAGCAGAGGATTATCTAGGCAATTATGAAGCAGCAAAAGTGGCTATTGATTCCATTTACCAAGCAGATTAGGAGAAAATGATGAAAACAGTAACTGAAAAAATCACACAATTTATCGAAAACTTTAAAAATGTCCATGCTGAAGCCCGCAAGATCGGTTTTGTAGGAATCATGCGCCTGCTCTGGAAAGATCTCTTTGTCGGCCGTAGCCTTTTCCAGTGGTTGTATCTCATCGCCCTGTCAAGTATTCCCTTGATCTTGGAATTCACTCAAAATACGGAAAGTCATGACTGGCTGAGCTTGTTTGCATCCTGGACTGGGATTGTCTGTGTTATCTTGGTAGCAGAAGGGCGTGCAAGCAATTATCTCTTTGGGGCTATTAACTCAGCAATCTACTTGATCTTGGCCATGAATGCGACTTTTTATGGAGAAGTTTTGACGACTGTTTACTTCTTTGTCATGCAGCCGATTGGTCTCTATGCTTGGTTGTCCAATCGTATCAATGAACAGGAAAAACCAGAAGAATCCCACTTTGAAGCTAAGAAATTATCTGTTCTTGACTGGCTCAAGTACTTGGTCTTGACTGCCATTGTCTGGATTGGTATGGGCTTGGCTTATCAAAGTATCAATAGCGCTCGTCCTTTCCGTGATAGTGTTACCGATGCGACCAATGGTGTTGGTCAGCTCTTGATGACACGTCTCTACCGTGAGCAATGGATTTTCTGGATTGCAACCAATCTCTTTAGTATTTATCTCTGGTGGGGTGAAAATATCCACATCCAAGGGATGTACTGGGTTTACACACTCAATAGTCTAGTGGGTTGGTACCAATGGACTAAGGCAGTTCGAAAGGAGGCATAAGATGGCAGACATAAAGATTCCAGCCGGGATGACGGAAAAAGAATATTATGAAATCCATGCCAGTCAGGAGGAGTTTTTAGACTGGTACTACAAGCAGGAACTCCCTCAATATGAAAAACCAAGTGTGACAGTGGATATGGTAGCCTACTGCTTTGTCGAAGGAAAAATCAAGCTCTTGCTAATCCGTCGCAAGGCCCACCCTTATCAGAACTGTTTAGCCTTGGTCGGAGGCTTTATGGATAAGGGAGAGGATGCTGCGCATGCCTGTCAACGCGAGGTGAGAGAAGAAGTCAATCTCGATCTACCTTTGGAGAAAATCGAGCAATTGATGACGGTATCGACCCCCGGGCGTGACCCCCGGGGCTGGACAGTGACCATTGCCCACTTAGTGTACCTACTTAGTCGTGCCTTAGACCTCGTTCAGGCAGGTGACGATGCCAAGGATGTGGTTTTTGTAGATGTCGATTTTCAGACAGGCAAATGCTACCTAGATGGAGTCGAGCTGGAGGAGCAAGCCTTCGCCTTTGACCATTATGGCATTATCCAAGAATCCATCAAACGAATCCAAGGCCGTCTCGACTGGAATCCGACCTTCCTCTATCTGCTGGAGGAGGAGTTCACTGTCTACGAGGGGACTGAACTGGTCAATCTCATCAACCCTGGTCGCCCAATCGTCAGCAATAACTTTCTCGTAAAATACGGCGAATATGTAGAAGAAGTGGGACTCAAACGAGTACCCAAAAAGAAACCAAGAAAAACCTATCGATTGAAATAAAAAGTGAGGTCGGGACAAAGTTCCCGACCTCTTTATTTATCATCATTTTTTATGAATGGTTATCTTTCTTAGGATTACTCAACATGTGAGTAAAGAAGTCTTTATATCGATACTTGAGATAGTTCTCATGTAAAAATAACAAAGCGATATAAACAATCATAAAGATTACAGTCAGATAGAAGACATCAAATGCAGTTCGCGCATAGTAAGTGGCTGATTGATAAGAGCCAATTGCTCCCAAAATCAACCAAGGAAGATACTTGTAATACTTATTTAGCATAAGAGCATACCTCCTATATTCTATTTCAATGTTATTATATTCCTTTGTCTAACACAATGCAAGCGATTACACAAGAGCGATGTAAAAAAATGACTCTAATCTAAGAAATTTTCTATTTTTTCGTTTCAATTACGAATAGAAATAGTAGAGAGAAATTTTTTAAAATAGTTTCTCTAAATAGTTGACAGATTCAAGGTCTAATGTTACAATCATATTACAAAAAGATTTCTTAACATTTCAAAAATGTTACAAAGGAGTAGAAAAATGAAAAAGAAAACCTATATCAAATTGATGGCAGCGACTGTGTTGGCTTCTACCTTGCTACTAGCAGCTTGTGGAAATAAAAACGAAACCACTCAAACTAGTAGCTCTGCAAAGACAAGTCAATCATCAAGCTCTAAAGCAGCTTCTTCTAGCAAAGAAAGCAAGACTCAAAAATCTTCAAGCTCAGCTTCATCTGAAAAGGCCCAGGCATCTTCTGGTCAGTCTTCTACAGCGGCGGATCAGTCACAAGCGAAACCAGCGCCTGAATCAAGACAAGAACAAGCAGCCCCTAGTCAGCAAGCTCCATCTCAGGCACCTTCAACTCAGCAAGGCTCTCAAGCCCAGTCTAACCAGTCAGGCTATGATCCAACAACTGACCGCAAACTTCAAGACAAGCAAGCAGAACACAACAAACGTTACAAGGGTGTTTTAACCATGGCCGATGGTGATTTCTCAGCAGCTGCAGGCAACTGGAAGGGAGCGAATGGCGAAACTATTACGGTTTCATCAGGGGGCCAATTTACAGTAGAAACTGCAGAAGGAAATAAAGAAAACTACTCTATTAGAGGCTACTCTTACACTCTTGATGATGGCAAGTATAATGCTAAAATCGGAGGAGGAAAAATCATCCAAATTACAACAGGTGCGGATGGTAAAGTTTCAAGCGTTGCCTTGATTCAATAATAAAATTTTGTGTTTTAACTCTTACTAGAAATCGTTCTGTAAAAGAGTGAGTCAACTGTTTTTCACTTAGTTTCTCCAAGAGAAAGTGGTATAATAAAAAAATCAAAGGAAAACGAGTGATAATACATGGCGGATAAATTAATCTTACCTCAAAACACACGACTGATGGGAGTATTTCTTGGATTTGTAGGTGGTTCTTTGGATGTGTTTTGCCATATTCAATACCATAGTTTGGTAGCGACACAGACAGGGAATATTCTCCTACTGATATCTGATTGGCACGACTCAAATGTTATCAATACGATGCTACGATTCTGCTCCATTATTTTCTTTTCTCTAGGATTTCTGTTTGCATTGCACATGAAAGAATACCGTAAAACGGCCTACTGGCGGGTTAAGATGCTGCTTCCTTTATTTATTGGAACTCTTATTCTACCTTTCTTTTCACGATTTCCTCTATTAGAAGTTCCTTTCATCGCTTTTGGAACAGGAATGATGATGCTAACATTTACGGGCAGTTTGATTGAAGATCATCCCTATGTCATTTTTATGACGTCTGGAAATTACCGAAAGATGTTGACCGCTTTGTATCGCATTGCTAGAAGAGAAGGAAATATCCAAGAATATCGTCGTCAGGCCTTAAATTATGGGATTGTTGTGGGAAGTTTCATAGTGGGCGCAATCAGCTTGGCTGTATTGATGCATTTTCTTCATGAATGGTCTATATGGATTGTCAGCCTCAATTTGTTTTTGATTATGTCCTACTATATAGCTAGAGTGAAGCAGTTAGATTTACAAGATGAAAACATATAAAAAACGGCAAGACTCATTTTTGAGCTTTGCCGTTTTTGTGAGTTGTAGATGTGAGACTATGCTTTGTCTAATTGCAAGAGGGCTTCAATCTCTGCTAGGGTGCTAGCTTGTGAAATGGCTCCACGAAGTTTGGCAGCGCCAGATGTCCCCCGGAGGTAGTGAGGAGCGAGGCCGCGGAATTCACGAACGGCTACGTTTTCTCCTTTGAGGTTAATCAAGCGTTTCAAATGTTCGTAGGCGATTTTCATCTTGTCTTCAAAAGTCAAATCAGGGAGAATTTCTCCTGTTTCAAAGTAGTGGTTGATTTGATTGAAGAGGTAGGGATTTCCCATGGCTGCGCGACCAATCATGACAGCGTCAGCACCGACTTCTTCGATACGCTGTTTAGCTTCTTGTACCGTACGGATATCACCATTTGCGATAAATGGAATCTTGGTCAGAGCTTGAGCGACCTTGTGAAGAGTCTCAAGGTCTGCGTGACCTGTGTACATTTGTTCACGGGTACGGCCGTGCATAGCGAGGGCAGAGACACCTGCAGCCTCAGCTGCGAGGGCATTCTCCACGGCTAGGGATGGATCAGACCAGCCAGTGCGCATTTTGACAGTGAGGGGGATATCAAGGACAGATTGGACCTTGTTGATAATAGAGTAGATCTTGTCTGGATCCTTGAGCCACATAGCACCAGCTTCGTTTTTCACGATTTTGTTGACAGGGCAGCCCATGTTGATATCAACGATATCAGTTTTGGTATTTTCTTGGATGAATTCTGCTGCGCGTGCTAGGCTGTCTTCATCGCTACCAAAGAGTTGGATAGAAACGGGGTTTTCGCCTTCATCGATGTGAAGCATGTGTAGAGTTTTTTCGTTGTTGTATTGGATTCCTTTGTCAGAGACCATTTCCATCACAACGAGTCCAGCCCCGAGCTCTTTTGCGATGGTACGAAAGGCTGAGTTGGTGACACCAGCCATGGGTGCTAAAACAGTACGATTGGGAATCTCAACATTGCCAATCATAAAAGGTGTATTAAGATTTGTCACGAATGAGTTCCTCCAGGTCGTTTTCATTAAAGTTATAAGTTGTTTGGCAGAATTGACAAGTGATTTCTGCCCCGTGGTCTTCCTCTTTCATTTCTTCAAGGTCTGAATTTGGAAGGCTGGCAAGAGCGTTCATAAAACGGTCTTTGCTGCAGTCACATTGGAAACGAATTTCTTCTTCAGATAGGCGTTTGTAAGATTCGTCACCATAGATGGCCTTGAGAAGGGATTCGATATGGTCATCGCTTTCTAGAAGGGTTGAGATGGCTGGCATTTCTTGGATGCGTTTTTCAAAGCGGGCAATCTCTTCTTCCTTGGCCCCTGGCAATACTTGGAGAAGGAAACCTCCGGCAACTTTGACCTTGTCGTCTTTATCCAAAAGAACATTGAGGCCGACTGCTGAAGGGGTTTGTTGGCTTTCAGTAAGGTAATAGGCCAAGTCTTCACCGATTTCCCCAGAAATGAGAGGAGTCATGGAGTTGTAAGGATTTCCAGTACCGTAGTCTGTGATAACGAGAAATTGACCGTTTCCAACAAAAGGTCCGACTAGGACTTCACCCGTTGCAGTCTTTTTGATGTCAACGCCTGGATTTTGAACGTAACCTTTGACGTTGCCCTTGGTATCTGCGACCGTGATGATGGCACCGAGAGAGCTGGTTCCAAGAACTTTAACAGTTAGTTTGGTATTTCCTTTTTCATTGGCTGCGAGAATTTGGCTAGCGATAAGGGTACGGCCAAGTGCAACGGTTGAACTGGCTTGAGTTTGATGTTTTTCTTGAGCAGTGCGGACGGTTTCAGTGCTATCAAGGACAAAAGCACGAAAGGCGCCGCTTTCTGATATAGTTTTAATAATTTTATCCATAGCTACTATTTTAGCATAAAAATGCCTAAAGGGGGAGTCGTGTGTTTGCTGTCCTTCTTTAAACTGTTTAATTTCTGATGACTGGTATAGGAGATTTATAGAAATGGAAAATTTCGTTCACATTTACTTTTAACATTTTAACTTATCTTAAAATAAGCTAAAACCAATTTTTAAGTTATGGTAAACAGTTGAAAAAAAGGTTGATAAAGTGGTAAAATGTTAGGAAGATAAGATGCTAACAATACATACTGATAGCTAATAGAAATAATATATTAATGGATAGCTTATGAAAAAACAACGAAATTTACATGTATTCTTAGGCCGGACGGCTCTATATTTTGTAATCTTACTTGGTTTGCTTTATTTTTTTAGTTACCTTGGTCAGAGCCAAGGCACCTTTATTTATAATGAGTTCTAGTTTAAAGGAGAAGAGGAACAGTGTCTAATAAACCGATAAAAGATATGATTGAAACGATTGAGCACTTTGCTCAAACACAACCAACATATCCTGTCTACAATGTTTTAGGTCAAGAGCATACTTATGGTGATCTGAAGGCTGATTCAGATAGTTTAGCTGCAGCTATTGATCGACTTGGTTTGCCTGAGAAATCTCCTGTTGTTGTCTATGGTGGACAGGAGTATGAGATGCTGGCTACCTTTGTTGCGCTGACTAAGTCAGGTCATGCCTACATTCCAATTGACAGCCATTCGGCCTTGGAACGAGTTTCTGCTATCGTAGAAGTTGCAGAGCCAAGTTTGATTATTGCCATCTCAGATTTTCCATTGGAGCAAGTCTTTATGCCAATGATGACTTTAGCTCAGGTTCAAGAAGCTTTTGCTCAAGCTTCCAGCTACGAGATGACCCATCCAGTCAAGGGAGATGACAACTACTACATCATCTTTACTTCTGGTACGACTGGTAAGCCTAAGGGAGTGCAGATTTCCCATGATAATCTTCTCAGCTTTACCAACTGGATGATTACAGATAAGGAATTTGCGACGCCAAATCGTCCACAAATGCTGGCTCAGCCCCCTTATTCTTTTGACCTATCTGTCATGTACTGGGCGCCAACCTTAGCACTGGGTGGTACGCTTTTTGCTCTTCCTTCAGCCATTACTCAGGACTTCAAAAAACTCTTTGCGACGATTTTTTCCTTGCCCATTGCTATCTGGACCTCAACACCATCCTTTGCAGATATGGCCATGTTGTCAGAAGACTTTAACAGTGAGAAAATGCCAGGAATCACGCATTTCTACTTTGATGGTGAAGAATTGACAGTCAAAACAGCTCAAAAACTACGCGAGCGATTCCCAAATGCCCGTATTATCAATGCCTACGGACCAACAGAAGCGACGGTAGCTTTGTCAGCAGTTGCCGTCACTAATGAGATGTTGGCGACTCTCAAACGCCTGCCAATCGGCTATACCAAGGCTGATTCTCCAACCTTTATCATTGATGAGGAAGGTAAGAAAGTTCCAAATGGTGAACAGGGAGAAATCATCGTTTCTGGGCCAGCTGTTTCAAAAGGCTATATGAATAATCCTGAAAAAACGGCAGAAGCTTTCTTTGAGTTTGAAGGTCTTCCGGCCTACCACACAGGGGATGTAGGAACTATGACAGATGAGGGCTTGCTTCTCTATGGTGGACGCATGGATTTCCAGATAAAATTTAATGGTTATCGCATTGAGCTTGAAGATGTCTCTCAAAACCTCAACAAGTCTCGCTTTATTGAGTCGGCTGTGGCTGTTCCACGTTATAACAAAGACCACAAGGTACAAAATCTGCTGGCCTATGTTATCCTAAAGGACGGTGTTCGTGAACAGTTTGAACGCGATATCGATATTACCAAGGCTATTAAGGAAGATTTAGCAGATATCATGATGTCCTATATGATGCCATCTAAGTTTCTCTATCGAGACAGTTTACCACTAACGCCTAATGGTAAAATTGATATCAAGGGCTTGATTAACGAGGTAAACAGTAGATGATGGAGCTTTATAAACAGCTACCTCATTTGGAACCTTATGGTGATCTTCAGTACTTTTTATACGTAATTGTTGCGACTTTACCTATCTTTATCGGTCTTTTTTTCAAGAAACGTTTTGCCTTGTACGAGGTGCTTGTTAGTCTCTTCTTTATCGTCACCATGTTGGTCGGTGGAAAGACGAATCAAATAAGTGCTCTTATCCTTTATGTTATCTGGCAAGTGCTGCTTGTATCTTTCTACAAAAGGTACAGGAAACAACGGGATAGTAAATGGATATTTTACCTGGTTAGCTTTTTATCTCTATTGCCAATCATCTTTGTGAAAGTATCTCCTGCTATTCATGGATCTCAATCTTTGTTTGGATTTTTAGGGATTTCTTACTTGACCTTCCGTGCAGTTGGGATTATCGTTGAACTGAGAGACGGTGTCATCAAGGATTTAACGATTTGGCAATTCTTGCGTTTTCTTCTCTTTATGCCGACTTTCTCAAGTGGTCCTATTGATCGTTTTAAACGCTTCAATGAAAATTACGAGACCATTCCTGAGCGGGATGAGCTGATGGATATGCTAGAAGAGGCTGTCAAATATATCATGCTTGGCTTCCTTTACAAGTTTATCTTGGCCCATGTTTTAGGAGAGATATTACTGCCTCCGCTGAAAAATTTGGCCTTGCAGACAGGTGGTTTCTTTAACCATTATGCTCTTGCAGTTATGTATACCTTTGGTCTAGACTTGTTCTTTGACTTTGCGGGCTACTCTATGTTTGCCTTAGCCATTTCAAACTTGATGGGTATTCATAGTCCTATCAACTTTAACAAGCCCTTTTTGTCTAGGGATTTAAAAGAGTTTTGGAATCGCTGGCACATGAGTCTGTCTTTCTGGTTTCGTGACTTTGTCTTTATGCGGATGGTGATGATCATGACCAGAAAGAAGATCTTTAAAAATCGCAATGTGACCTCAAGTGTAGCCTATATCCTCAATATGCTGATTATGGGGTTTTGGCATGGTGTGACTTGGTATTACATCGCCTACGGACTTTTTCATGGGATTGGACTGGTTATCAATGATGCTTGGGTTCGTAAGAAAAAAGCGCTCAATAAAGAACGGAAAAAAGCTGGAAAGGGTTCCTTACCAGAGAATCGCTGGATTCAGTTGCTTGGCATGGTTGTCACCTTCCATGTTGTAATGGTTTCATTCTTAATCTTTTCTGGATTTTTGAATGATTTATGGTTTAAAAAATAAAAGGATATTAAAATGGATATCAAATCAGAAGTTATTGAAATTATTGATGAGTTGTTTATGGAAGATGTTTCTGACATGATGGATGAAGATCTTTTTGATACCGGTGTCTTGGATAGCATGGGAACGGTTGAATTGATTGTTGAGATTGAAAACCGTTTTGACATTCGTGTTCCAGTGACGGAGTTTGGTCGTGATGACTGGAATACGGCTAATAAAATCGTAGCAGGTATCACGGAGTTGCAGAATGCTTAAACGCTTGTGGCTGATCTTTGGGCCTATCTTCATTGCTGGATTTTTGGTTCTTCTACTCATCTTTTTTTATCCAAGTACAACAAGCCATAATCTGACGGAGGAGAAATACTCCGCGGCTTCTATTAGTACAGAGAGCTTTAAGGAGAGAAGTCAAAAAGTGAGGGCTCTTACGGATCCAAATATGCGTTTTATTCCTTTTCTAGGATCCAGTGAATGGATTCGATTTGATAGTGTCCATCCAGCTGTTTTAGCAGAGAAATACCATCGTCCCTATCGTCCTTACTTTTTAGGTCAAGCAGGAGCAGCCTCTCTAAATCAATATTTTGGTCTACAGCAAATTTTGCCAGAAATAGAGAATAAGCAGGCGGTATTTGTGATTTCGCCTCAGTGGTTTACGGAGACAGATTATGAACCCGCAGCGTTTCAGAGATTTTTTAACAGTGACCAGTTGACAGCTTTTTTGGAAAATCAGTCTGGTGATATTGCTGCAAAGCATGCGGCTATTCGATTGTTAAAGCAGAATCCTAATGTTGCATTAAAAGGCATTGTTCAAAAACTGTCAAAGGGTGAAGAATTATCAGAGGTTGATCGGGTTGCTATTGATATTTTTGCGCGATTCAATGAAAAGCAATCCGCTCTCTTTGGACAATTCTCCATTCGAGGAAAACTTAAGTACAAGGAACACGTGGAGAACTATTTAAAAGATCTTCCAGATCAATTTTCTTATGATGAGTTAGAAAAAATTGTTCGTAAGGACGCAGAGGCAAATACGACCAATAACGATATGGGGATGGAAAATCATTTCTATACGAGAGAGGTTAAAAAGGATTTAAAAAAATGGGAAGGGTATCAAAAAAATTACAACTTCCTCAAGTCCTCTGAATACAATGATTTGCAGCTGGTCCTCAATCAATTTGCTAAGTCAAATGTCAATGTGCTCTTTGTCATTCAGCCGGTTAATAAGAAGTGGATGGAGTACACAGGGCTCAGCGAAGAGATGTACCAGCATGCAGTGGAGAAAATTCGTTACCAATTAGAAAGTCAGGGTTTTACCAATATTGCTGATTTTTCAAAAAATGGAGGGGATCCATATTTTGTTAAGGATACCATTCATCTAGGATGGTTGGGTTGGCTGGCTTTTGATAAGGTTGTCAATCCTTTCTTGACGGATCCGAAACCAGCTCCAGACTACAAGATGAATGACCGCTTCTTTAGCAAGGACTGGGCGACCTATGATGGGAAGATCAAAGATTTCCAATAAAATGAGCTAAAAGTTTGGGATTTGAACCCAAGCTTTTTTGTTTAAATAGCGAATGTTTTAGATGAAAATAAGTCAAAGGTTTCAAATTTTCTAGAAATATCGTATAATATAAAGGAAAAACGAAAAGAAAAGGATTTTAAAATGAACAAACGTTCTTTGTTACCTGTCTTGTCGACAGCCCTGTTAGCTCCAGCCTTCTTAGCTGGACAAGTCTATGCTGAAGAAGCAACAACTCCTGCAGAAAGTTCGGCTGTTATAGCAACTCCCGCCACGTCGGAGGCTCCTGCTCCTGTGTCGAACCCTGTAGCGTCAGCAACTCCAACAAATGAGGTAGAGACTCCAGCAACCGTTGCATCTGCAGAAGATCCGGCAGTTCCTGTTGAATCTACTAAAAGCGAAGAAAAGGACACCGTTATCTTACATACTAATGATGTTCATGGTCGTATCGTAGAGGAAAAGGGAGTAATTGGAGATGCTAAGCTAGCAACTGTCATTGAGCAGGAGCGTGCGAAATCAAATCAAAATACTCTGGTTGTTGATGCGGGAGACGCTTTCCAAGGTTTACCGATTTCCAACTCTACGAAGGGTGAAGCGCGTGCTGAAATTCTCAATCAGATGCAGTATGATGCTATGGCAGTAGGAAACCATGAGTTTGACTTTGGTCTTGATGAAGTTAAAAAATACAAGGAAATCTTGAAATTCCCATTACTTAGCTCGAATACCTATGTCAATGGAGCCCGTCTTTTTGAAGCTTCTACAATCGTTGATAAAGATAAGACTGTAGAAGGTGATGAATTTGTTGTAATCGGTGTGACAACGCCTGAAACTGCTACAAAAACCCACCCTAAAAACATTAAAGGGGTAACTTTTACAGATCCAATCTCTGAAGTCAATGAGGTCATCGAAGAAGTTCAAGCCAAGGCGCGTGCAGAAGGTAAGGACTACAAACACTATGTTGTGCTTGCTCACTTGGGTGTAGATACTACAACTCCAGTTGAGTGGCGTGGTTCAACCTTGGCAGAAGCTCTCTCTAAAAATCCTCGTCTTAAAGGCAAACGTGTGACAGTTATTGATGGGCATTCTCATACGGTAGCTTCCACAACTTATGGCGACAATGTTACCTATAACCAAACAGGAAGTTACCTTCATAATGTTGGGAAAGTTATCTACAAATCACGTCAGCTTTTGGGCAATCCTACGTTGATTGCAGCTGCTGATGCTAAGAAACTAACTGCCAATCCAAAAGTTGAAAAACTAGTCAAAGACATTAAACAAAAATACGATGCTGAAAATGCAGTTGAGATTGTCTCAAACAGCCCTGTAGAACTAAACGGTGATCGTGAAAATGTTCGGGTTCGTGAAACCAACCTCGGAAACGTCGTAGCAGACTCTCTCTATCAGTATGGTCAAACAGGATTTAGCCATCCGACAGACATCGCTGTGACAAATGGTGGTGGCTTGCGTGAAACCATTGCAAAAGGCAAACCAATCACTAAAGGAAATGTTATTGCTGTTCTTCCATTTGGAAATACCATCTCACAAATCCAAGTGACGGGGCAACAAGTCTTGGATATGTTTGAAAAGTCACTCGGATCTATCTTGCAGGTCGATAAGGATGGCAAGAAGGTCTTGGATGAGAACGGGCAACCATTGTTAGAGCCAAGTGGTGGTTTCTTGCAAGTTTCAGGTGTGAAGGTCTACTATGATACCAACCTACCATCAGGAAAACGTGTCTTGACCATCCAGGTTAAAAACCGTGCAACTGGTCGTTATGATCTCCTAGACCTCGCAAAAACGTACTACCTTGCAACCAATGATTTTTTAGCTGCGGGTGGTGATGGCTACACGATGTTAGGTGGTGCGCGTGAAGAAGGTCCATCTATGGATGCAGCCTTTGAAGAGTATCTGAAAACCGCTGATTTGACCCAGTATGAAAAGATTAATCCGAACTCACGGACGATTTCTGTGGATTCTACAACCTTTAGTCTGCCAGTAGAAACGCCTCAAACGAATGCGGCTGCTAACGATGCGACTACAAATGTGCCATTGACTTATGAGGTGGCAGGTCAATTTAGCAAGAAGGCAGTTGTCTCAGAAAAAGCCCTCCCAAATACAGGAAGTGAACAGTCCATCTTCTTGCTCTTGATGGGAATGGTAGCTGGTTTGGCAGGTATCTTATCAAGCCGAAAACCAAAGCAAAAATAGGTTAAATTTTACATCTAGAAGAGTCTAGGGAAACGTTTTTACGCCTTTTTCCCTTGACTCTTTTTTGGTTTATGATATAATTAACCAGTAAAGAATCGGTGACTATCTCTATTTTTTACGAAAAAGATAGCTAGGGAAGGAGTAACACATGAGACAGCTTGCACAGGAAATTGATAACTTTTTAAACGAGGTAATCTTGAGATCTGAGAACCAGCATGAAATTTTAATCGGGCATTGCACGAGTGACGTAGCCTTGACCAATACTCAGGAACACATCCTCATGCTCTTATCAGAAGAATCCCTAACCAATTCAGAGTTGGCACGCCGCCTCAATGTCAGTCAGGCGGCAGTGACCAAGGCGATCAAGTCTTTGGTCAAAGAGGGCATGTTAGAGACATCCAGAGATCCAAAAGATGCGCGTGTGATTTTTTACCAACTGACAGAGCTGGCTCGACCAGTGGCAGAGGAACACCACCATCATCATGAACACACGCTCTTAGCCTATGAACAAGTGGCAAGTCAGTTTACTCCAAATGAACAAGAAGTTATCCAGCGGTTTTTAACTGCTTTAGTAGGAGAAATCAAATAATGCGGTATATTACAGTAGAGGACTTGTCTTTCTATTATGACAAGGAACCTGTCCTCGAGCACATCAACTATAGTGTTGATAGTGGGGAGTTTGTTACCCTGACTGGTGAAAATGGGGCTGCCAAGACGACGCTGATCAAGGCGAGTCTAGGCATCTTGCAACCAAGATTTGGCAAGGTAACCATCTCAAAGACAAATACTCATGGGAAAAAGCTTAGGATAGCCTATCTTCCTCAGCAGATAGCCAGTTTTAATGCTGGCTTTCCAAGTACGGTTTATGAATTTGTCAAGTCGGGTTGTTATCCGCGAAAAGGCTGGTTCCGTCGCTTGAATGCTCATGATGAGGAGCATATCAAGGCTAGTCTAGACTCAGTTGGTATGTGGGAACACCGTGACAAACGAATTGGTTCCCTTTCGGGAGGGCAAAAGCAACGAGCAGTGATTGCTCGGATGTTTGCTTCTGACCCAGATATCTTTGTCCTGGATGAGCCGACAACAGGGATGGATGCGGGAAGCAAAAATGAATTTTACGAACTCATGCACCATAGTGCCCATCATCATGGCAAGGCCGTTTTGATGATTACCCATGACCCTGAGGAGGTTAAGGACTATGCGGATCGCAATATTCATCTAGTCCGTAACCAAGACTCGCCGTGGCGTTGTTTCAATGTTCACGAAAGCGACCAGGAGGTGGACCATGCTTAGTTTGTTATCCTATGACTTTATGCAGCGTGCCTTCTTGGCGGTCATTGCCATGAGTCTCTTTTCTCCAGTTCTTGGGACCTTCCTTATCTTACGTCGTCAGAGTCTCATGAGTGATACCCTCAGTCACGTCTCACTTTCAGGAGTAGCCTTTGGTCTGGTTTTGGGAATTTCTCCAACCATTTCAACCATTGCTATCGTCTTGATCGCTGCGGTCTTTCTAGAATATCTCCGGACAGTCTATAAGAACTTTATGGAAATCGGGACTGCCATCCTCATGTCTACAGGGCTTGCAGTCTCCCTTATTGTGATGAGTAAGGGAAAAAGTTCAAGTTCCATGAGTTTGGACCAATATCTCTTTGGTTCGATTGTGACCATTAGCCAGGAGCAGGTGATTTTCCTCTTTGCCATTGCTGCGGTCGTTTTACTCTTGACTTTCTTATTCTTGCGACCAATGTATATCCTGACCTTTGATGAGGACACGGCTTTTGTGGATGGCTTGCCCGTTCGTACTATGTCCATCCTCTTTAACATGGTGACAGGGGTGGCCATTGCCCTTATGATTCCTGCAGCAGGAGCCCTTTTGGTATCGACCATTATGGTCTTACCAGCTAGTATTGCCCTTCGTCTGGGGAAAAACTTTAAATCCGTTATGTTACTAGCCAGTGCTATTGGCTTTTTGGGAATGGTGGCAGGTCTTTATATTTCCTACTATGTGGAAACCCCTGCTAGCGCTAGTATCACTATTATCTTTGTAGTTGTCTTTTTGTTAGTCAGTCTACTGAAACGTTTTATCAAATAGGAGAATGAAATGAAAAAACTGAGCTTACTACTAGCTAGTCTATGTGCCCTGTTTTTAGTGGCTTGTTCCAATCAAAAACAGGCAGATGGGAAACTCAATATCGTGACAACCTTTTACCCTGTCTACGAATTTACCAAGCAAGTCGCAGGAGATACTGCTAATGTAGAACTTCTAATCGGTGCTGGTACAGAACCCCATGAGTATGAACCGTCTGCCAAGGCAGTTGCCAAAATCCAAGACGCAGATACCTTTGTCTATGAAAATGAGAATATGGAAACTTGGGTTCCTAAATTGCTAGATACTTTGGATAAGAAAAAGGTGAAAACCATCAAGGCGACAGGTGATATGCTCCTTTTGCCAGGTGGTGAAGAAGAAGAGGAAGGGCATGATCATGGCGGTGAGGGTCACCATCACGACTACGATCCCCATGTTTGGCTCTCACCAGCACGCGCCATCAAACTGGTAGAGCATATCCGTGACAGCTTGTCAGCAGATTATCCTGATAAAAAAGAGACTTTTGAGAAGAATGCGGCTGCCTATATTGAAAAATTGCAAGCCTTGGATAAGGCCTACACAGATGGCTTGTCTCAAGCCAAACAAAAGAGCTTTGTGACCCAGCACGCTGCCTTTAACTACCTTGCCTTGGACTACGGTCTCAAGCAAGTATCCATCTCAGGTCTCTCACCAGATGCAGAACCATCAGCAGCACGTTTGGCAGAATTGACAGAGTATATCAAGAAAAACAAGATTTCTTATATTTACTTTGAAGAAAATGCCTCACAAGCCCTCGCCAATACACTCTCAAAAGAAACAGGCGTCAAACTAGATGTGCTCAATCCGCTAGAAAGCCTGACAGAAGAAGCAACCAAGGCTGGAGAAAATTACATCTCTATCATGGAGAAAAACCTCAAGGCTTTGAAACAAACAACAGACCAAGAAGGACCAGAAATCGAGCCCGAGAAGGAAGAAAATACCAAGACAGTTCACAATGGTTACTTTGAGGATGCAGATGTCAAAGACCGCACCTTGAGTGACTATACTGGTAACTGGCAGTCAGTCTATCCTTTCCTTGAAGATGGGACCTTTGATCAAGTCTTTGACTACAAGGCTAAGTTGACTGGCAAGATGACCAAGGATGAGTACAAGGCCTACTATAGAAAAGGCTATCAGACAGATGTGACCAAAATCAACATCACGGACAACACTATGGAATTTGTTCAAGGTGGCCAAAGCAAGAAATTCACCTATAAGTATGTCGGCAAGAAAATCTTGACTTATAAGAAAGGCAATCGTGGTGTGCGCTTCCTCTTTGAAGCGACAGATGCGGATGCTGGACAGTTCAAGTATGTTCAGTTTAGTGACCACAATATCGCCCCAGTTAAGGCAGAACATTTCCATATCTTCTTTGGAGGTACTAGCCAAGAAGCCCTCTTTGAAGAGATGGATAACTGGCCAACCTACTACCCAGATAACCTATCTGGTCAAGAAATCGCCCAAGAAATGTTGGCGCATTGATGCAAGAGAAAATCCCGCAATCTGCGGGATTTTTTGCTAGAAACGATTATCCGAGTAGATTGTGGGCGCAATAGTACTACAGCTGTACTGTTCACAATGTGATAAAGTTCATTTTCTACTGACTGATTCTAACTAGCTGGCGAATGCAAAAGCGCTACGATTGTACAAATTATAGAATCTTTTCAGGAGATTTAGGAAGGCATCTTAGCCATATTGACGCTGCTATCGCTTTTTGTTATAGTCAAAGAGAGAGCAGTTTGGAACAATAGTTTATTCACAGTCTGTGGATAAGTCTTGGAGGAAATGACATAAAACTCAGGGTGTTGAAGTATCCTGATAATAGTTCCGTATATTAGTGACTTGCTAGAGAGCTAGTAGAAACCCTAGTACAGAGCTATTTGGCAAAGGTCTGTTTAGAGGAATAGGTCCAAAGTCTAAGAGCTGGATTCTGGAGAAACTAGTTTTTAGGTATGCTTTCTTATCCACAAGTTGTGGATAACTTTGTGAACAAGAGAAAGAGATACGAGATGATGACGAACATAAAACCACATGGACCATTACCAAGTCAGGCCCAGCTAGCTTATTTAGAGGATGAACTAGCTGCCTTTATCCATTTTGGCCCCAATACCTTTTATGACCAAGAATGGGGAAGTGGGCAAGAGGATCCCAAGCGTTTTAACCCGACCAAGTTAGATGCGCGTGAATGGGTTCGGGTACTCAAAGAAACGGGTTTTAAAAAGCTGATTTTGGTGGTTAAGCACCACGATGGTTTTATCCTCTACCCGACAGCCCATACAGATTATTCGGTCAAGGCTAGCCCTTGGAGGGATGGAAAGGGGGACTTGCTCCTTGAGGTTTCCCAAGCTGTAACTGAGTTTGACATGGATATGGGAGTGTATTTGTCTCCTTGGGATGCTCACAGTCCCCTCTATCACGTGGACCGAGAAGCGGACTACAATGCCTATTATCTGGCTCAATTGAAGGAAATCTTATCAAATCCTGCTTATGGCAATGCTGGGAAGTTCGCTGAGGTTTGGATGGATGGTGCTAGAGGGGAAGGGGCCCAGCAGGTCAACTATGAGTTTGAGATCTGGTTTGAAACCATTCGTGACTTGCAGGGCGATTGTTTGATTTTCTCAACAGAGGGAACTAGTATTCGCTGGATTGGCAATGAACGAGGCTATGCAGGGGATTCCTTGTGGCAAAAAGTCAAGCCAGACCAGTTGGGGACAGAGGCGGAATTAGATTATCTACAGCACGGAGACCCCTCTGGGACGCTATTTTCAATCGGTGAGGCAGATGTTTCTCTTCGCCCGGGCTGGTTTTACCATGAGGATCAGGATCCTAAGTCCCTGGAGGAGTTGGTCGAAATCTACTTTCACTCGGTAGGGCGGGGAACTCCACTCTTGCTTAATATCCCACCGAACCAAGATGGCCTCTTTGATGAAAAGGATATCCAGCGTCTCTATGAATTTGCTGCCTACCGTGACGAGCTATATAAAGAAGATTTGGCTTTGGGAGCCACGGTATCTGGCCCTGCTCTATCACCAGACTATGCCTGTCATCATCTGACAGATGGACTGGAGGCTAGTTCTTGGGCAAGTGATGCAGAGTTGCCAATCCAATTAGAGCTCGATTTAGGATCTCCTAAAACTTTTGATGTGATTGAGTTAAGAGAAGATTTGAAGATGGGGCAACGCATCGCTGCTTTCCGTGTTCAGGTAGAGTTGGATGGTGTCTGGCAGGAGTTTGGATCTGGTTATACTGTTGGCTACAAACGTCTCTTACGAGGATCAGTCGTTGAGGCTCAGAAGATTCGTGTGACCATTACAGAGGCACAGTCTTTGCCTTTGTTAACCAAGATTTCACTCTATAAAACACCTACCTTGTCGAAAAAAGAAACTGTTCAGCAACTAGAGTTTTCAGAAAAAAGTCTAGCTGTGACCAAGGGAGAAAATGTCCACTTTACAGTGAAGCGCATAGAATTTAGCAGTCCTTTAGAAGCTAAGATTTCGATTCAACCAGGGACGGGTGTGCATGGTGTCGCTTATCGGGACGAGATTCAAGTCCTTACGTTTCAAGCTGGTGAGACTGAAAAAAGGCTAACACTACCAACCTTGTATTTTGCAGGAGATAAAAGCTTAGATTTTTATCTGAATTTGACAGTAGATGGTCAGCTGGTTGACCAGCTTCAGGTCCAAGTTTCATAAAAGAAGAACCTTTGCGCGATGCAAAGGTTCTTTTGGTTAGGAGTGATTTGGTAGCCAGCTGAGGGTGAAGGTCAGTTGCTCAGCTTTCAAGAGGTCTTGGTGTTGAATGCTAGATACTATGGTCTTGTCCAATCGACATTCTTTAACAAAGTTGAAGTGGCTGTGGTTTTGCTTGGCATGGATATCCAGCCATTTATTTTCCTTAGCCAGGTAGATACGGAGATGGTCAAAGAGAGGGATTCCGAGGTCGTAGCTGGGCTTGCCCGGACAGGTCGGGTAGAATCCCAGAGCCGACCAGATGTACCAAGCCGAGAGACTGCCATTGTCCTCATCGCCAGGATAGGCTTGCCAGCTGGGGTGAAAGGCTTTCTGACGGAGCGTCTTGATGAGAAGAGCGGTATAGTCAGGGTAGTCGCTGTAGCGGAAGAGATAAGGGATGTGGAAGCTAGGCTGGTTGGAAATGGCGATTTGCCCAAAGGGAGCTGTTGCCATCTCGCTCATTTCATGAATCTCGTAACCATAGCCAGTCGTCTCAAAGAGGGTAGCGTCCTGACAGGCTTTCAATAGATAATTGCTAAAGGCTTCTTTTCCGCCCATAAGCTGGATTAAGCCAGGGATGTCGTGTAGAACGCCTAAAGTCGCTTGAATGGCAGAGCATTCGGCGTAGTCGCGTCCCCAACTATAAGGGGAGAAGTCAGGGCGGAAGTTGCCTTGACTATCTCGCGCACGCATGTAGCCCGTCACAGTGTCAAATAGATGGCGGTAATTTTGTGACGAAGTTCTATAAGTTTCCGCGATGTCATTCTGACCTTGTTTTTCGGCACAGCTGGCGATGCAAAAATCACTATAGGCATAGTCTAGGGTGTGGCTGACGCTTTCGTGGTGGTCGGTAGAGAGGTAGCCCAGTTCTTGGTATTGGGCTAGTCCATGGCGGCCATTGATGCCGAGAGGGTCAGACTTAGTGGCTGTTTCCAGCATGGCCTGAAGGAGTTCTTCTTCCAAGTCGGGAGCTATTTCCTTGCAGGCGCTATCTGCGATAATGCCATCTAGCAGGGTACCAGGCATCATGCCACGTTCATCTGGAGCCAGCCATTTTGGAAGGAATCCAGTATCGCGGTAGCTATTGAGGAAACCTTCTAAAAAGCGGTGATAGTGCTCCGGTATGATAAGGGCAAAGAGGGGGAAGGTGGTGCGGAAGGTATCCCAGAAACCATTGTTGCTAAAGAGGACACCGGGCTTGATAGTACCAGTAGCCAGATCCATGTGGATGGCTTGTCCTGATTCATCAACTTCATAAAATGTCTGTGGGAAGAGGAAGAGTCTGTAAAGGCAGTGATCAAAGAAGGTTCGGTCAGCCTCTCCTGTCTCGATAACGTCAAAACGATGGAGGAGATTTTTCCAGTCCGCTTGGGCATTTGCTTTACAGCTGTCAAAGTCCTTTTGAGGTAGATTAAGCAGAGCTTGAGAAGGCGAGATGAAAGAAGTCGCTAGCTGGATCTCAGCATGACTATCTGTCAGGTCAATACGCCAATCTCCACCTTCTTGGCTGATAGCAAGAATATCCGTATTCATTTGTAGAGCAGTAAACAGTATCAGAGGATTTTTGGTAGTCTCAGTTTTGCCTTCTTGTCTTAGGGCAAGAGTTCGCTTATCTAATTGCTCTACGGTCAGTTCATCTGCTGCGTGAAGGTAGAGGGAGAGGGCTTTGCCTTGCTTTTGCTCCAAACGAATAGAGGCACCGTAGCAAGTCGGTGTGAGCTGGATTTCAATCTGATAGCGCAGGGAGAAAATCTTCAGATAATGAGGTTGGAAAGAGGCCTTATCTAGATCATAGGAAGACTGGCGATGGAAGAGGCTATCTCCCCCTAGCTGGCCGGTGACAGGTGTCAGAAGGAACCAAGAGTAGTCCCCAATCCAAGGACTGGGCTGATGGGTCAATCGAATCCCCTGAAAAATGGGCAGATGCGGATCGAAAAACCAATCTCCCTCCTGGTCATTGGTCTGAGACACAAAATAATTCATCCCGAAAGGGACGCCCGTGTAGGGCAGAGTATTCCCTCGAGAAAAGGCATGTTTGCTGGCAGTCCCAAAGCGGGTATCGATGGTTTCAAGTAGTGGTTTCATAGTCTTTCCTTTAGCTGTTTTTCTACATTATATCAGAAAAAGAGGGCCTTTAGATATGGGGTTCGAAAGTAAGCAATTTTGTAGAAAAATGACTATCATTTGTGTATGTATTTTCTGTCTCAAAAACTATATACTGAACATGAAACTTGTTTGAAAGAGGAAACTGCACGATGATTTATTCGAAAGAAATTGTTAGAGAATGGCTGGATGAAGTAGCAGAGCGGGCTAAGGACCATCCGGAGTGGGTGGATGTCTTCGAGCGTTGCTATACAGACACCTTGGACAATACGGTCGAGATTTTAGAAGATGGCTCAACTTTTGTCTTGACTGGGGATATTCCTGCCATGTGGCTTCGGGATTCGACAGCCCAACTCAGACCCTACCTTCATGTGGCTAAGAGAGATTCTCTCTTGCGTCAGACCATTGCAGGTTTGGTCAAGCGTCAGATGACCTTGGTGCTCAAGGATCCTTATGCCAACTCCTTTAACATTGAGGAAAACTGGAAGGGGCACCATGAGACTGACCACACCGACCTTAACGGCTGGATTTGGGAGCGTAAGTATGAGGTGGACTCGCTTTGCTATCCTTTGCAGTTGGCTTATCTCCTTTGGAAAGAAACAGGGGAAACCAGTCAGTTTGATGAAACTTTTGTCACAGCAACCAAGGAAATCCTTCATCTCTGGACGGTAGAGCAAGATCACAAGAACTCTCCATATCGCTTTATTCGAGATACCGACCGTAAGGAAGACACTTTGGTAAATGATGGTTTTGGTCCTGACTTTGCCGTGACAGGAATGACCTGGTCAGCCTTCCGACCAAGTGATGACTGCTGCCAGTATAGCTACTTGATCCCATCCAATATGTTTGCAGTCGTTGTCTTGGGTTATGTCCAAGAAATCTTTGCAGAATTGAATCTAGCTGATAGCGAGAGTGTCATCGCAGACGCTAAACGTCTGCAAGCAGAGATCCAAGAAGGTATAGAAAACTACGCCTACACCACTAACAGCAAGGATGAAAAGATTTACGCCTTTGAAGTGGATGGTCTAGGAAATGCTAGCATCATGGATGATCCAAACGTACCAAGTTTGTTGGCTGCTCCATATCTTGGTTACTGTGATGTCAATGATGAAGTGTATCAAGCAACTCGTCGGACCATTCTGAGCCCTGAAAATCCATACTTCTACCAAGGAGAATACGCTAGTGGTCTCGGAAGTTCTCATACCTTCTATCGCTATATCTGGCCAATCGCCCTTTCTATCCAAGGCTTGACAACAAGAGATAAGGCGGAAAAGAAATTCTTGCTCGATCAGCTCGTTGCCTGCGATGGTGGCACAGGTGTCATGCACGAAAGCTTCCACGTAGATGATCCAACGCTCTATTCTCGCGAATGGTTCTCATGGGCCAACATGATGTTCTGCGAGTTAGTCTTGGATTACTTGGATATCCGCTAAGGAGCGCGCTTTAGTTTCACCGATTCGTGTCAGAATCACACCTTTACATTTAAAACGTTAAAAATAAAAATTTAAGTTAGAATGAGGTTTTACTCATGGAAAATGTTGTTGTACATATTATCTCACACAGTCACTGGGACCGTGAGTGGTATCTACCTTTTGAAAGCCACCGGATGCAGTTGGTGGAATTATTTGACAATCTTTTTGATCTCTTTGAAAATGACCCTGAGTTCAAGAGCTTCCACTTGGATGGCCAAACCATTGTCCTGGATGACTACTTGGAAATTCGCCCTGAAAATCGCGACAAAGTCCAAGGTTACATCGACCAAGGCAAACTCAAAATTGGTCCCTTTTACATCTTGCAGGATGATTACTTGATTTCAAGTGAAGCCAACGTCCGCAATACCTTGATTGGTCAAGCAGAATGTGCAAAATGGGGCAAATCAACTCAGATTGGTTACTTCCCAGATACCTTTGGAAATATGGGACAAGCGCCTCAAATCCTTCAAAAATCAGGCATTCACGTGGCAGCCTTTGGCCGTGGTGTCAAGCCGATTGGATTTGACAACCAAGTTCTCGAAGATGAGCAATTTACTTCCCAGTTTTCAGAAATGTACTGGCAGGGTTCAGACGGAAGTCGTGTTCTCGGTATCCTCTTTGCCAACTGGTACAGTAATGGGAATGAAATCCCAGTTGATAAGGATGAGGCCCTAACTTTCTGGAAACAAAAATTGTCAGACGTGCGTGACTACGCTTCGACCAACCAATGGTTGATGATGAACGGATGTGACCACCAGCCTGTACAGCGAAATCTGAGCGAAGCCATTCGTGTGGCCAATGAACTCTTCCCAGATGTGACTTTTGTTCATAGTTCATTTGATGACTATGTCCATGCAGTAGAAAGTGCTCTACCTGAGCAACTATCTACCGTTACGGGTGAGTTGACGAGCCAGGAAACAGATGGTTGGTACACGCTTGCCAACACTTCTTCATCACGGATTTACCTCAAACAAGCCTTCCAAGAAAATAGCAACCTCCTAGAGCAAGTAGTGGAACCATTGACCGTCATCACCGGTGGGCACAACCATAAGGACCAGTTGACCTATGCTTGGAAAGTCCTTCTACAAAATGCGCCACATGACAGTATCTGTGGCTGTAGCGTGGACGAGGTTCACCGTGAGATGGAGACACGTTTTGCCAAGGTTAACCAAGTTGGAAACTTTGTTAAGACCAACCTTCTCAACGAGTGGAAGGGTAAAATCGCAACCCACGAAGCGCAAAGCGACCACCTCTTTACCGTTATCAACACAGGCTTGCATGACAAGGTTGACACTGTCAGCACCGTGATTGATGTGGCGACTTGTGATTTCAAAGAATTGCACCCAACAGAAGGCTATAAGAAAATGGCGACCTTGACCTTGCCAAGCTACCGTGTCGAAGACTTGGAAGGGCATGCTGTAGAAGCGAAAATCGAAGATCTGGGAGCTAATTTTGAGTATGATTTACCAAAAGACAAGTTCCGTCAGGCTCGTATCGCTCGACAAGTACGCGTGACAGTGCCGGTTCATCTGGCACCACTTTCTTGGACCACTTTCCAATTGCTCGAAGGAGAACAAGAACACCGTGACGGTATTTACCAAAATGGAGTAATTGATACGCCATTTGTAACGGTCAGTGTGGATGACAATATCACAGTCTACGACAAGACAACTCATGAAGCGTATGAGGATGTTGTGCGCTTTGAAGACCGTGGTGATATCGGAAACGAGTATATCTATTTCCAACCAAAAGGAACAGAGCCTATCTACGCAGAACTCAAAGGCTGTGAAGTCTTGGAAAATACAGCACGTTTTGCCAAGATCTTGCTCCAGCATGAATTGACAATTCCAGTAAGTGCAGATGAAAAACTGGATGCGGAACAGAGGGGCATCATCGAGTTTATGACGCGTGAAGCTGGACGTTCAGATGAATTGACAACCCTTCCTCTGGAAACAGAGATGACCGTCTTTGTTGACAATCCACAAATTCGTTTCAAGACTCGCTTTACTAACACAGCCAAGGACCACCGTATCCGTCTCTTGGTTAAGACTCATAACACTCGTCCAAGCAATGACTCTGAAAGTATCTATGAGGTGGTGACAAGACCAAACAAACCAGCTGCTTCTTGGGAAAATCCTGAAAATCCACAACACCAACAAGCCTTTGTCAGCCTTTATGATGATGAAAAAGGGGTGACGGTGGCCAATAAAGGATTGCACGAGTATGAAATCCTTGGAGATGACACCATTGCAGTGACCATTCTTCGTGCCTCAGGTGAGCTAGGAGACTGGGGTTACTTCCCAACACCAGAGGCTCAGTGCTTGCGTGAGTTTGAAGTCGAGTTTGCTCTCGAATGCCACCAAGCACAAGAACGCTTCTCAGCTTTCCGTCGTGCCAAAGCCTTCCAAACACCATTCACTGGTCTTCAAGTTGCTAAACAAGAAGGAAGTGTGGCAGCGACTGGTAGTCTCTTGAGTCACGCGGCACTTAGCTTACCACAAGTTTGCCCAACAGCCTTTAAAGTGGCGGAAAATGAAGAAGGATATGTACTTCGTTACTACAACATGAGTCAAGAAAATGTGCGTATATCAGAACACCAACAAACCATTTTAGACTTGCTTGAGCGACCATATCCCGTTCATTCAGGACTATTAGCGCCACAAGAAATTCGTACAGAATTGATCAAAAAAGAAGACATTTAACAGTTTTAAAGTGTTTGATAACTAATACTATGAGATAGAAAGGAGGGGCGAAAGAGTAAGGATTAACTACTGATTCGCCCCTTTTTTGGTGAAAATATGACGATTGCAACCATTGATATCGGAGGGACCGGTATAAAATTTGCTAGTCTAACTTCCGATGGAAAAATACTAGATAAGACAAGTACTCCAACGCCAGAAAGTTTGGAGGATTTACTGGCATGGCTAGACCAACGTCTGTCGGAGAAAGATTATAAGGGCATTGCCATGAGCGTCCCAGGCGCGGTCAATCAAGAAACGGGTGTGATTGAGGGAATCAGTGCCGTGCCTTACATACATGGCTTTTCTTGGTATGAGGCCCTTGCTCATCATCAACTCCCTGTCCATCTAGAAAATGATGCCAACTGTGTTGGACTTAGTGAACTGCTGGCTCACCCAGAGATTGAAAATGCAGCCTGTGTCGTTATTGGGACAGGGATCGGTGGGGCCATGATTATCAATGGCAAGCTTCACCGAGGTCGTCATGGCTTGGGGGGAGAGTTTGGCTATATGACAACCATTGCACCTGCTGAAAAACTCAACAACTGGTCGCTACTAGCCTCTACAGGAAACATGGTTCGCTACGTAATTGAAAAATCTGGTCAGACTGACTGGGATGGTCGCAAGATTTACCAAGAAGCTACAGCAGGCAATGCCTTTTGCCAAGAAGCCATTGAGCGCATGAACCGTAATCTGGCTCAAGGCTTGCTCAATATCCAGTATCTGATCGATCCAGATGTTATTAGTCTGGGAGGTTCCATCAGTCAAAACCCAGACTTTATCCAAGGGGTCAAAAAAGCTGTCGATGAATTTGTCGAAACCTACGAAGAATATACCATCGCTCCAGTGATCCAAGCCTGCACCTATCATGCAGATGCCAATCTCTACGGTGCCCTTGTCAACTGGCTACAGGAGGAAAACCAATGGTAAGATTTACAGGACTTAGTCCCAAACAAGCGCAAGCTATTGAGGTTTTAAAAAGTCACATTTCCCTACCGGATGTGGAAGTTGCAGTCGCTCAGTCTGACCAATCCTCTATCTCTATCAAGGGTGAAAGTGGACACTATCAACTAACCTATCGCAAACCTCACCAACTTTACCGCGCCTTGTCCTTATTGGCAACAGCTCTAGTAGAAGGTGATAAAGTGGCGATTGAGGAGCAGGCGGCTTATGAAGAGTTGTCCTACATGGCAGACTGTTCTCGAAATGCGGTGCTCAATGTCGCTTCTGCCAAGCAGATGATTGAGGTCTTGGCTCTCATGGGCTACTCAAACTTCGAGCTCTACATGGAAGACACCTACCAGATTGAGGGGCAGCCTTATTTTGGTTATTTCCGTGGGGCCTATTCAGCTGAAGAGTTACAGGAAATCGAAGCCTATGCCCAGCAGTTTGATATGACCTTTGTGCCCTGCATTCAGACCTTGGCCCACTTGTCGGCCTTTGTCAAATGGGGTGTCAAGGAAGTGCAGGAACTTCGTGATGTAGAGGACATTCTCCTCATTGGAGAAGAAAAGGTTTATGACCTGATTGATGGCATGTTTGCCACTCTGTCTAAACTGCAGACTCGCAAGGTTAATATCGGGATGGACGAAGCCCACTTGGTTGGTTTGGGACGCTACCTTATCTTGAACGGCGTTGTAGACCGCATTCTCCTCATGTGCCAACACTTGGAGCGCGTGCTGGATATTGCAGACAAGTATGGTTTCCACTGCCAGATGTGGAGCGATATGTTCTTTAAACTCATGTCAGCGGATGGCCAGTACGACCGCGATGTGGAGATCCCAGAAGAAACTCGTGTCTACCTAGATCGTCTCAAAGACCGTGTAACCTTGGTTTACTGGGATTATTATCAGGACAGCGAAGAAAAGTACAACCGCAATTTCCGCAACCATCACAAGATTAGCCAGGATATCGCCTTTGCAGGTGGTGCTTGGAAGTGGATCGGTTTTACCCCCAACAACCATTTTAGCCGTCTTATTGCTCTTGAAGCCAATAAAGCCTGTCGTGCCAATCAGATCAAGGAAGTTATTGTGACGGGTTGGGGGGATAATGGTGGTGAAACAGCCCAATTCTCTATTCTACCAAGTCTGCAAATCTGGGCAGAGCTCAGCTACCGCAATGACCTAGACCGTCTGTCTGCTCACTTCAAGACCAATACAGGTTTATCAATTGAGGACTTTATGCAGATTGACCTAGCCAACCTCTTGCCAGACTTGCCGGACAATCTCAGTGGTATCAATCCTAACCGCTATGTCTTTTATCAGGATGTTCTCTGTCCGATTCTTGATAGACACATGACACCTGAACAGGACAAACCGCACTTCGCTCAGGCAGCTGAAACGCTTGCTGAAATCAAAGAAAAAGCAGGTGCCTACTCTTACCTCTTTGAAACTCAGGCCCAGTTGAATCACATTTTAAGCTCTAAAGTGGATGTGGGACGACGCATTCGTCAGGCTTACCAAGCGGGTGATAAAGAAAATCTGAAAGAAATCGCAAGACAAGAATTACCAAAACTCAGAAGCGAGATTGAACACTTCCATACCCTCTTTAGCCGTCAATGGTTGAAAGAAAACAAGGTCTTTGGTTTGGATACGGTCGATATCCGTATGGGCGGACTCTTTCAACGCATCAAGCGAGCAGAAAACCGCATCGAGGTCTATTTGGCAGGTCAGATTGACCGTATCGACGAGCTAGAAGTTGAAATCTTACCATTTACTGATTTCTACGCAGACAAGGATTTCGCAGCCACCACAGCCAACCAGTGGCATACCATTGCGACAGCTTCGACGATTTATACGACTTAAAAAATAAAACCTTCAACATTATAAAAACGCATCCTGCTAAACACTCAGAAAGTTTCGATAGGATGCGTTTTTGTATAAAGAAATTTACTGCCATTTAGCAATTAATTCTTCCTTGTTTTCGTTGACGTAATATAGAAAATCAAGAGTTGCTTGGGAAGGTTCTTTAGCATAGAGGAAGCCGTAGGGTAATGTATGGGGAGTGTCTAATGGAATGGTCACTAGACTGGGGTGGTTATCTTGAAAAATCTTTTGAGTGATAAAGATATAGGGTTGAACTTCTGTCATGGAAATCAAATCCTGCCCAATTGTTTGGGCATCTTGAACAGTAATATCTGGATCTAAGTCTTGGAGATCCTTTCGCAGAGCATCCAGTTGGCTAATTGCCCCCTCTCTAGCAAGAATAATCGTATATGGAAGGATGTCCTCTAGGAACACCTTCTTTTTCTTTGCCAGGGGATGGAGTTGATTGACAGCAATACAGATGGGTGTTTGAAAGAGCTCAAAGAATTGACATTGATCCGCCCAAGCTAGGTCACAAAAGATGGCTTCTAAGAGATCGCATTGATTTCCAAGAAGTTCGAATTGCTTAAACTGACTAAGCTCGGAAACCAGATTTGGAATTTCATAGTGGAATTGGAGTTCATCTTCTCTCGTCATATTCATGGTATCAATGAGAACACGGGCCCGAAAGATAGGAGAGCTTCCAATTTTGATAGTCATGAGGCTATCTTCAAAAATCTGTTTCGCCCGCTCTAAAGCCCTATCAGATAGAGCTATTATTTTTTTACCATCTTCATAGAGAGATTGTCCAGCAGGGGTCAGGGAGACTCCTCTGTTACTACGGTTGAATAATGGGAAACCACATCGTTCTTCCAGAAGATTGATCTGTTGGACAATGGCAGGAGTAGAAATAAAGAGTATTTCAGCAGCTTTCCCAAAAGAGCCAGCTTCGGCTACTTGGATAAAAGTTGCTAGTTGTTGGATATACATGACGGCCTCCTTAGTGTAAAGTCTAGACTTAATGCTATCATAACATTTTCTGTCTTCCGAAACAAGTCTGAAAGGACTATACTAATACCATCAACTGAAGGAAATAACTATCTTGAAAGGAGAAAAAATGACAACTAAACAAAGACGTTTGTCTATGGTGGCCTTGTTATTAGCCAATTTTATAGGCGGGCTCGATACCACCATGCTAAACACAGCTCTGCCTCAAATTATTAAGGACCTAAATGGTGTCAACCAGTTAGGGCTTCTAACTTCTATACTCTTATTCTTTATAGCATTAACGACCGTACTCTGGGGAAAACTAGGTGAAGTGATTGGCAATAAAAAAGCCTTTCAACTCGCGACCATTATCTTTCTTCTAGCCTCTCTTCTTGGTGGTCTATCATGGAATATTTGGGTCATGGTCTTTGCCAGAGGGATGATGGGATTGGGAATTGGTGGAATGGTTTCAATTCCCTACGTTATTTACGCCAAACTCTTCCCAGATAGTAAAGAGAGAGCAACCGCTCTTGGCTGGGTAACTGCTTTTTATAGCGTAGCTAGTATCCTAGGGCCTATCGTCGGTGGCTTTATTGTTGACTGGCTAGGTTGGTCATGGGTATTTTATAGTTTGATTCCCTTTGGAGTGATTTCCCTGATTCTGCTGCAATTGTTTTATCAGGAAAGGGTTGAATCTCATCGACCAAAAGTGGATTACTTTGGAAGTAGCCTCTTGGTTCTCGTTTCTGGTCTCTTACTTTACTGGATTAGCAATCTGATAAGTATATCCTTAGTTGCTCACATGATTTTAGGTCTTATTCTGGTGTTTGCTTGTATCCTTCTCTGGCAATGGGAAAAGAGAGTGGAAGATCCAATTCTGCCAATCAGTCTTTTGAAAAATAGTTCTTATATCACTAAAAATTTACTGATAGTGCTGATTTACGCTTTCACTATTGGGTACAGCATTTACGCTCCAATGTGGGCTCAAACCATCCTAAAAACAAATGCTACACTGGCAGGAGGAACCCAGATACTAAGTTCAATTGCAGTCATGCTAGCAACTCGCCTTGCTGCGAGTCTAATTGCCAAATGGGAGTTTAAGAAGCTGATTAATCTTGGATTTCTGTCTATTACTATTTCAGCTCTGATGATGGCGTTTGCTACTGAAGCAAGCTCTTATCTCTATATCGCAGGGAGTGGTGCTTTCCTTGGACTTGGTCAAGGACTAGTATTTCCGCCAGCTCAAGTGGCTTTTCAGGAAGCCGTTCCAAAAGAACAACTCAATATTGCGACAACTTTCAGTCTCTTAATGAGGACGCTGGGACAGACCTTTATGGCTTCTGTCTATGGTCTCGTATATGCCAGTCAAGCCAGTCTAAATAGTGGTGTATCTCAGTCTTATCAAGGTCTCCATCTCATTTTTATCCTTGGTCTTATCGCTGTGCTCCTAGGTTGGGTAATTAATCAAATCACTTGGAAGCTCTAATACTCTTCGAAAATCAAATTCAAACCACGTCAGCATCGCCTTACCGTACTCAAGTACAGCTTGCGGCTAGCTTCCTAGTTTGCTCTTTGATTTTCATTGAGTATAATATAACAATTTTACAAATAGAAAGAAGAATCATGATGAATATAAATGAACTAACAAACCGTTTAGAACTAAAAGAACTTGTCGACACTTTTTCAATCCTTGCTGACACAAAGGATGTGGATCAGCAGCTTCTATTATTCAAAGAAGATGCTCTGGTAACTTCCCGCATCTCTGGTCAACTAGGAAATAGCTACCAAGGTCGTCAAGAAATTGGAAAAGCCTTCACAAACTATCTCAATCTTTTTCACACAGTCTACCATATCAATGGTCAGCAGACAGTGACCTTTACAGACGACAAACATGCGACAGGCATTGCTTATTGTCAAGTGGTCCTCATTCGTGATGCTGACGGCAAAGAGATTCAACTGACGCAAGGTGTTCGTTACCATGACAGCTATGAAAAGATTGGTGGCAAATGGTTGATTGCAAAACGTGAGTCTAACTTTATGTGGTCACGAACAGATACAATTGAAAAATAAGGAGAAGAACATGAAAAGATTACTTTATCTAGCAGTTATTATCCTCAGCATTGCAGGATTAACCGCATGTAGTCAAGCTGAGAAAGGAAGTCAAATGAATCAGAGTGAATCTTCAGCAAGCCAAACTAGTTCAACAGAGACAGGGGTTGAGCAGGGGCAGATTGAAAGCAACACAACAGATCTCTCAAAGGAAGATCAAGAGGCTATTATTTCTCGCTATGAGGAATTGCAGCAAGCGCTGATTGATCAAAATATTCCAACATTAAAGCAACTCTTGCCTGATGATTATATCGCTGTTCACATCACTGGGCGACGTCAGACCAAGGAAGAGTGGTTGAAGGATATCGAGAATGGAGATATGAGGTATTTTCATTTTACAGATCTTCACTACCGTTTTAGCCAAGAAGGAAACCGTGTTCAGCTAGGAATTCGCCAACGGATTACGGCTAATATCTACGGTTCAGAAGGAACTTGGTCTATCCCTGGAACACGTGTATTTGAAAAACGGGACGGGGAGTGGCAGATTGTAGGCTAGGAAGATGCCGTATCGAGTTTTGAAAAGTTTTATCAATTATAGAAAGAGGAAATAAAATGACAAAACAAACTTATGTAGGTTTAAACAGTGGCTACGATATGCCACAAATGGGATTAGGAGTGTTTATGATTCCAGAAGGGAAAGCAACGGTCGAAGCTGTACGAACAGCCTTGGAGCTAGGTTATCGCCAGATTGATACTGCCCATGCTTATCAAAATGAGCGCTCAGTTGGACAAGCTGTGAAAGAATCAGGCATCCCTCGTGAGGATATTTTCATCACAACCAAGCTCTGGGTAAGTGATTATGGTTATGAAAAAAGCTTAGCTCAGATTGACAAGATGCTCGAACGACTTGATACAGACTATATTGACTTGCTCTTGCTTCATCAACCTGTGGGAGATTACCTTGGCGCTTATCATGCTATGGAAGAAGCCGTTAAACAAGGCAAGGTGCGCTCCATCGGTCTATCAAACTTTGAAGGAGAAGCGCTCGATGAAGTTTTAGAAGTTGCGAACATCAAACCAGCAGCGCTGCAAGTAGAATTCCACCCTTATGCCACACGCAGTGAATTACGAGAACAGTTGAAACCCTACAGTACTCGTATTGAAAGCTGGTATCCGTTAGGGCATGGAGATACCAATTTGCTCAATGAAGCAATCTTCTTAGATTTGGCTCAAAAGTATGGAAAATCTCCAGCTCAGATTATTCTACGTTGGCATATTCAAATGGGCAATCTGGTCTTTCCTAAGTCCACTTCTCGGGCTCATTTACAGGAAAATATTGATATTTTTGACTTTGAATTGTCTAATCAAGAAATGGCAGAAATTGCTACATTGGATAAAGACAAACGTTATTACGATACACCAATTGAGGAACGAGCAAAACTGTATCGTACGATCATTCCAAGAGATTAAGGGTGTTTTTTGGAAGATGCAGGAATAGTAGATAGATATAGAAGAAGTGTGATGGTTATTTATTACCAGAATGTGTTATACTGATATAAAAATAAAACTATTGTGTGACTGATACATCCCGACACTTGAATAGAAAGGATTGTTTGATGAAAAGAGAACCAATGATTATGGAAAAGGAACGTTTGGGAGCCTTTATTGACGCTGTACTGGCCATCATTATGACTATCTTGGTGTTGGAGTTGGAAAAACCAAAAACCTTTGATTTACAAGGGTTATGGGAGCTGAGAACAAACTTTCTTGCCTATGGTATTTCTTTCTTTTGGCTGGGAGCCATGTGGGTTAATATCCATTCATCTTCGCATCTCATTAAAAAGGTCAGCCAAAAAACAGTCTGGGCAACCATTGTCATGCTCTTTTTTTCCTCCCTCTTTCCCTATGCGACACAGCTCATAGCGACTCATTTCGACATGGGACCATGCAAGCATTCTATGGGGTAATTGTCTTACTCATTACATTTTCGGTATTATGGTATTACCGTACCTTGGATGAAGTGAATGACATAGCTCAGATGCATGCGCTCAGTCAAGATCGAAAACGTTGGATGCGATGGGATATTGGCATTAAAATGTTGGGGCTCATCTTGTCTCTGACAATCTTCCCGGCAGGAGTAGGACTGTCAGTCTTAGTAACACTTATATTTATCGTTATCCCGAGACAAATTGAAAAATAATTAGCCTTGCCTTCGTAATACGCAGACAAGGACTTCGCAGCAACTACAGCTAACCAGTGGCATACCATTGCGACCGCATCGACGATTTATACGACTTGATACTCTTCGAAAATCTCTTCAAACTACGTCAGCTTCGCCTTGCCGTATAGATGTTACTGACTTCGTCAGTTCTATCTGCAACCTCAAAACAGTGTTTTGAGCTGACTTCGTCAGTTCCATCTACAACCTCAAAGCACTGCTTTGAGCAGCCTGTGGCTAGCTTCCTAGTTTGCTCTTTGATTTTCATTGAGTATAAAAACAAGAACATTGTCCCTTGTTCAGAGTGTTTCTCGTGAAACCTATTTCTTATAAAAAACTTCTCCACAAAAAATAATTTGTGGAGTTTTTTCTATAATTAGTAGTTTAACCTAGCCTTCAAATAGGAGTATACTAATAATGTAATCGTTATCAAACCTAAAAATTCGATGAAATCAGTTTTTAGGAATAAAAAGGGAGGAAATTATGAAAAAGTTTTCAAAGACCTTGAGAGATAACTGGATTTTTCTCTTGATGGTTTTACCAGGGGCACTCTGGTTGATTCTATTCTTTTACATTCCAGTATTTGGGAATGTGGTCGCCTTTAAAGACTACCATATGACCAGTAATGGTTTCATAGATAGTATTGTGAATAGTAAATGGGTCGGGTTAGATAATTTCAGATTCTTGTTTAGTTCAAAAGATGCCTTTATCATCACTCGAAATACCGTTCTTTATAATCTCGGCTTTATCTTTATCGGTTTGATTGTATCAGTAGGGATTGCCATCATCCTCAGCGAGCTTCGCTCTAAGAGAATGGTTAAGATTTTCCAAACGTCTATGTTGTTCCCTTACTTCCTGTCATGGGTTATCATCAGTTTCTTTACAGATGCCTTCCTAAATATTGACAAAGGGGTCTTCAACCATTTCCTAACATCCATTGGCATGAAGGAAGTCAACTTCTACGCTGACTTAGGCATTTGGCCATACCTTCTCCTTTTCCTAGGTATTTGGAAAGGCTTTGGATATAGCAGTGTCATGTACTATGCGACGATCATGGGAATTGATCCAACCTACTACGAAGCAGCGACAGTGGACGGGGCTAGCAAGTGGCAACGCATTCGCAACGTAACCATTCCTCAGTTGACTCCGCTTGTAACAGTCTTGACCATCCTTGCAGTCGGAAATATCTTCCGTGCAGACTTCGGTCTCTTCTATCAAATCCCGCACAATGCTGGTCAGCTTTACAATGTAACCAACGTTTTGGATGTATATGTCTTTAATGGTTTGACTCAGACAGCAGATATCGGTATGGCTTCAGCAGCCGGTCTTTACCAATCCGTTGTCGGTTTGATTCTGGTTATCCTATCAAACTTGCTTGCAAGACGAGTCGATCCAAACTCAGCTTTGTTCTAGAAAGGAGGAGAATATGGCAGAAAAGAAAATTAAAAAAGAAAAAATCGATAATGTCGGCATTCACTCCTTCAGTAAGAAAGCAGATATCTTCTTTAGTATCATCTCTGGTTTGATTGCTCTTTCTTGTATCTTGCCCTTTATCTTCGTTATCATCATTTCGGTGACAGACGAAAAGAGCATCCTCCAGTATGGATATAGCTTTTTCCCTTCGAAGTTTGGTGTAGATGGATTCCAGTTCCTAGCTCAGTTTAAAGATAAGATCCTCCAAGCGCTCTTTATCTCAGTTTTTGTAACCGTAGTCGGAACAGTGACCAACGTCTTCATTACAACCACTTATGCCTACGCCATCTCACGGACAACCTTTAAGTACCGCAGATTCTTTACAATCTTCGCTCTTCTTAGTATGTTGTTCAACGCTGGTTTGGTACCCGGCTATATCGTGGTCACTCGTTTGCTTCAACTCGGTGATACAGTTTGGGCCTTGATTGTTCCAATGCTTCTCTCACCATTCAACATCATCTTGATGCGTTCCTTCTTCAAGAAGACCATTCCAGAAGCTATTCTAGAATCCGCTCGTATCGATGGTGCCAGTGAAGCCCGGATCTTCTTCCAGATTTGTTTGCCATTGTCACTTCCAGGTATCGCAACCATCACGCTTTTGACAGCTCTTGGTTTTTGGAACGACTGGTTCAACGCCCTTCTTTATATCAAGAGTGATAACTTGTATCCATTGCAATATTTGCTCATGCAAATCCAGCAAAATATGGACTACATTGCAAAAGCAGTCGGCCTTTCTGGTCAACTGGGAGTCGCTCTACCAAAAGAAACAGGTCGTATGGCCATGGTTGTTGTTGCAACCCTTCCAATCGCGATTCTGTATCCATTCTTCCAACGCTACTTTGTTAAAGGTTTGACGATCGGTGGTGTGAAAGAATAGCACTTGCTGAGAAACACCGTTTCTCTCTTCCCAACTTCATCATAGCGATTGAAGTTAAAAATCATTAAATCGTTTATAAGTTTAAAAACAAAAAAAGGAGTTTTTATCATGAAAAACTGGAAAAAATATGCTTTTGCATCTGCTAGCGTAGTCGCTTTGGCTGCTGGTCTTGCTGCTTGTGGAAACCTTACAGGTAACAACAAAAAAGCCGCAGATACTACTTCAGGTGAAAAAACTGTTATCAAAATGTACCAAATCGGTGACAAACCAGACAACTTGGATGAATTGCTAGAAAATGCAAACAAAATCATCGAAGAAAAAGTCGGTGCTAAATTGGATATCCAATACCTTGGATGGGGTGACTATGATAAGAAAATGTCTGTTATCACATCATCTGGTGAAAACTATGATATCGCATTTGCGTCTAACTATGTCGTAAATGCTCAAAAAGGTGCTTATGCTGACTTGACTGATTTGTACAAGAAAGAAGGAGCAGAGCTTTACAAAGCACTTGACCCAGCTTACATCAAAGGGAACACTGTAAACGGTAAGATCTATGCAGTACCAGTTGCAGCTAACGTTGCATCATCTCAAAACTTTGCCTTCAACGGAACTCTTCTTGAAAAATATGGTATTGACATTTCAGGTGTCACTTCATACGAAACACTTGAACCAGTCTTGAAACAAATCAAAGAAAAAGCTCCAGACGTAGTACCATTTGCGGTTACGAAGAACTTTATCCCATCTGATAACTTTGACTACCCAGTACCAAACGGACTTCCATTCGTTATCGACCTTGAAGGAGACACTACTAAGATCGTAAACCGTTACGAAGTACCTCGTTTCAAAGAACATTTGAAGACTCTTCACAAATTCTATGAAGCAGGATACATTCCAAAAGACGTAGCAACAAGCGACACTTCATTTGACCTTCAACAAGATACTTGGTTTGTTCGTGAAGAAACAGTAGGACCAGCTGACTACGGTAACAGCTTGCTCTCACGTGTTGCGAACAAAGACATCCAAATCAAACCAATCACTAACTTTATCAAGAAAAACCAAACAACACAAGTTGCTAACTTTGTCATTTCAAACAACTCTAAGAACAAAGAAAAATCAATGGAAGTGTTGAATCTCTTGAACACGAACCCAGAACTCTTGAACGGCCTTGTTTACGGTCCAGAAGGCAAGAACTGGGAAAAAATTGAAGGTAAAGAAAACCGTGTACGCGTCCTTGATGGCTACAAAGGAAATACTCACATGGGTGGATGGAACACTGGTAACAACTGGATCCTTTACATCAACGAAAACGTTACAGACCAACAAATCGAAGATTCTAAGAAACAATTGGCAGAAGCTAAAGAATCTCCAGCACTTGGATTTATCTTTAACACTGACAATGTGAAATCTGAAATCTCAGCAATCTCTAACACAATGCAACAATTCGATACAGCTATCAACACTGGTACTGTAGACCCAGATAAAGCAATCCCAGAATTGATGGAAAAATTGAAATCTGAAGGTGCCTACGAAAAAGTATTGAACGAAATGCAAAAACAATACGATGAATTCTTGAAAAACAAAAAATCATAAGAACGATTGATTTCGTGTATTCATTCCTAATTCCTAAAAATGTGATCACTGCCTTCCTTAGTTCTCTAGGGGAGGTAGTGATTTTTAGGATGTAAAAATGAAAAGAGTGGTTCTGAGGGTTTATGCGATGTGATACACATACTTCTATAGGGGATTTATTATGAAAAAGTATCAGCTTCTACTCAAAATAAGTGCAGTCTTCTCTTACCTGTTTTTCGTATTTGGTCTTTCTCAGCTGACGCTTATTGTCCAAAATTATTGGCAATTTTCTTCCCAGATTGGCAATTTCGTCTGGATTCAAAATCTCTTGAGTTTGCTATTTAGCGGAGTCATGATTTGGATTCTGGTTAAGACAGGCTATGGTTATCTCTTTCGCATTCCAAGAAAAAAATGGCTTTGCTATTCGATTTTGACAGTATCAGTGGTAGTGCTCCAGATCTCTTTTAACGTTCAGACAGCTAAACATGTTCAGTCAACTGCTGAAGGTTGGGCCGTATTAATCGGTTATAGTGGGACCAACTTTGCTGAGCTAGGTATCTATGTAACCCTGTTTTTTCTGACTCCACTGATGGAAGAGCTAATCTATAGAGGATTACTGCAACACGCCTTTTTTAAACATTCGAGATTTGGCCTTGATTTGCTTCTTCCTTCCATTTTATTTGCTCTTCCTCATTTTTCAAGCCTGCCTAGTTTGTTAGATATCTTCGTCTTTGCAACATCTGGCATCATCTTTGCTAGTTTGACCCGCTATACCAAGAGCATTTATCCTTCCTATGCGGTGCATGTGATCAATAATATTGTAGCGACCTTGCCATTTTTGCTGACTTTTTTACATAGGGTGTTTGGGTAAAATACTGGCAGGCGAGTTAGGAATTATAGTTTTGCAATTTATAAGCGAATTTCAGGAGGGAAATGAGTATGACACCATTAAAATGGTTTGCTGGAGGAAGTGAAAGACGTTGTGAAGCGATGACCATCATTGATTATCTATTGGAAGATATAAAGGATGTGCCTCAACTTACTCCCTTGAAAAATCAGTTAGTGATTTATAAAAAACGATTAGAGGATGATGGGACCTCTACTCCATTTATTCTGAGCCAAATGAACGTTGACATCTCACGTGTGTTGATTGACAATAAGCTGGGTTTGTCAGAAAGTCAAGCTAAGCAAATCAAAAAATTGAGAGAATTATCTGCGATTCGGTATGGTTACTGATGAAGTGCAGGGGTAGGACTCTTTCTACAATTTCCGGTCAAATAAATTGCATTCGTTTTCCCAAGTGGGTATACTAGTATAGTTGAATGAAAAATTCTGAAAATTTAAGAATAGAAAAGAGAACAAATCTTATGGCAAAAGATATTCGTGTCTTACTTTACTACCTTTATACTCCAATTGAAAACGCAGAGCAATTTGCGGCAGACCACCTGGCTTTCTGTAAATCAATCGGTCTCAAAGGCCGTATCCTCGTCGCTGACGAGGGGATTAACGGGACTGTTTCAGGTGACTACGAAACAACTCAAAAATACATGGACTACGTTCACAGTCTCCCAGGCATGGAAGACCTCTGGTTCAAGATTGACGAAGAAAGTGAACAAGCCTTCAAGAAGATGTTTGTTCGCTACAAGAAAGAAATTGTCCACCTTGGTTTGGAAGACAATGACTTTGACAACGACATCAACCCACTTGAAACAACAGGTGCTTACTTGTCTCCAAAAGAGTTCAAAGAAGCCCTTCTTGACGAAGATACAGTGGTTCTTGACACACGTAACGATTATGAGTATGACCTAGGACACTTCCGTGGGGCTATCCGCCCAGACATCCGTAACTTCCGTGAGTTGCCACAATGGGTTCGTGACAACAAGGAAAAATTCATGGACAAGCGTGTCGTGGTTTACTGTACAGGTGGCGTTCGCTGTGAGAAATTCTCAGGCTGGATGGTTCGTGAAGGTTACAAAGATGTCGGCCAATTGCACGGAGGAATCGCAACTTATGGTAAAGACCCAGAAGTCCAAGGCGAGCTTTGGGATGGGAAAATGTACGTCTTTGACGAGCGTATCGCAGTCGATGTCAACCATGTCAACCCAACCATCGTAGGGAAAGACTGGTTTGATGGAACACCTTGTGAACGCTATGTCAACTGTGGAAATCCCTTCTGTAACCGTCGTATCTTGACATCAGAAGAAAATGAAGACAAGTACCTTCGTGGATGCTCACACGAGTGCCGTGTTCACCCACGCAACCGCTATGTTTCAGAAAATGAATTGACACAAGCAGAAGTAATCGAGCGCCTAGCAGCTATCGGTGAAAGCTTGGATCAAGTCGCTACTGTATAACATCAAACAGTCCTTAGGGGCTGTTTTTCTATGCTTTATATCTAAAAAACTAAAGTTTGTTTCTGTATCTTTCAGGAAAATAGGTTATACTATATGTAAACGATTTCAAAGGAGGCCAGTTATGGCGAAAACATTTTTTATCCCAAATAAAGAAAGCATTCTAGGACAACAGGAGGTCTTGACTGCCAAGTCCATCTTGGCCTTGGTGGAGGGCTTGGAGTCGCATAGTTATGATGCAGTCTATCTCCGTCAGCCCCTCAATCGTCTCGAGTATATCGAGTGTGGGATTGTTGGTAAGTCGCAATTTCTCTTCAAAGTGAACTATGCGGATAGTCGAAAAGGCTATCAAGTGGTGATTCCAGACTTCCTTACTAGAGCGGACTGGAAGATTGTAGAAGCTCTCCTCCAAGCCCTATCAAACAAGTTGGGGCAAGTGGTAGAAGGGTTAGAAGGTTTTGATTTTGAAGCTTATTTCCGACAAACAGTCAAGCATTATCTAGCGGATAAGGCAGCTCGTCTAGTATACTGCCAAGGTCTCTTGTCCCCTATCTATCTCAACAAGGAATACCTCGAGAGCTTTTTGGCTGAGGATGGATTGGCACGTTTTGAAGAGCTGGTCAAGAAGGTTCAAGGCTCTGATGCCTACCTTGCCAGTGTAAAATTTTACCCAGACGCCCAAGGAAAGGTGCACGGTATCTACCATCTAGCTCAGGGAGTCAAGACAATTTTACCTAAGGAACCCTTTGTACCAGCATCCTATACTGAGCAGTTAGCAGGCAAGGAACTTGTTTGGGAGATTGACCTAGTGACGATTTCTGGTGATGGGTCAAAAGCAGAAGACTACGAATCCATCGCTCGCTTGGATTATGAAAAATTCCTAGAGTCACTACCAAAAGCATTTTACCAGCAATTAGATGCTAATCAATTAGAAGTACAAGCCATTTTGGGAAAAGATTTTGAAGAATTGGCAAGCATCGAATAGGCCTTGTTTAAAAAAGAGTAAGCATAAAAATCCCTGTCATTAACAAATGGCAGGGATTTTAGTTAAAAGAAGGTCAGGATGCGAAGGTAGTCTACTGTCAGCGCGAGCTCTGCAATGAAGAAGGGTAAGAGAATAGCACCATCAAGTAAGACAGCTAGTAAGAAACGATAGAATGGGTCAAGGCCACTAGTCTTACTTGGCTTGCTAATCACAAAGAGATTTCCAAGGGCAATGATGGCCAGGCTCAGGAGAGTGAGGATGCTAGCAAATCGTAAGCCACCAAAGAGTGCAAAGAAACTTGCTAGAGCTGTTAGGACAAGCGGGATAGCAAAGAGTCGGCTGTAACGATCGCAAGCTTCTTGGAATGTGAATTCGCTCTCCTGGTCCAGCACACGTCTGACGGTAAATCCCCCCAAAATGATGGAAAAATAAAATAGAGTGCTAGCGACCAAGATAGAAACCCCAGCAAAGAGATCTAAAGGTGGGAGCTGGTTAGGAGAACCATTAGCAATAGAAATCATATAGCCATAGTAGAGGTGCTTGATATGATAGATACTAAAGAAAAGGTTAATCGAAGACAGCAAAGTGAGCAGGCCAAAGACACTGTAACGATGCTTTTGGTCCGTAGTCTTGCTGGTAGTTGGTTCTTGGATAGCACCCAGCAGCCAAGTCCAAAATAGTGCGATTTCTTCTTTGAATCGGGCAGTTTTACGAGGGTCAATATCTGGGATATAGGGGCTTTCTAAAGCCTTGCTGAGGATACTTTTCTCTTTTGCAGGGGTTTCTGGCTTGTGTTCCTCTTCAGCTTTCCCTTCTCCCTCTTCCTCGGTTTGGGTTTCTTCTATCGTTTCGGAAGTTTCCTCCTCATGGGTTTCCATCTCTTTAGGTGAGACAGAAGTTTCTTCGCTTACTTGTGGTTCAGCTTCCACAGTTTCTGAAGTCTCAGGTTCGTCGGGTTGGATTTCTGATTTCGTCTGAGGTGATTTCTTCTCAAGATCGGCACTTTCAAACCATTCTTGTGTCATGGTGGAACCTCCTTTTTTATGGTCGTTTTCTATCTTTAGACTAGCAGATAAAAGCGTTTTTGTCAATGATTTCTAGGTGGAGCAGAGTACTCTTCTTCCTTGGGGAGGTAGATATCCTGATTGGCTTTTATAATGAGCATATCCTTAACATCTGTTTTGTCTGTCTTGTAGGGGTTGGCAAGTTCATTCTCTTTTTGTCTAGGGTGTTCTCTTTGAGCTTTACGATAAATACCGCCATGCTGAGAAGAAATGTCTAGATTGATACGATCGAATTCTGCCTTAGAAAGAAAGAGTCTTAAGTCGTTATGAGAGTCTAGCTCAACCTTACCGCGAACCTTAATATTCTCAGCATAGATGTGTTCCTCTTCGGTCTTGACCTGGCTATCTGTCAATTCGGTATCAAAGATATTGATAATACGAGGTGTCGTTAGTGTACTGTTTTTGATAGAGCTTTCTGTTATTCTTAAGAGATAGCCTTTTGTTTTAATTGTCGCATTTTCAAGGTTGGCTTGCCGGATAGTGGTCTGTCCACGATTGGCTGAGACGGTGATAGCTTGCAGCTTTCTTCCTTTAGGGAGGGAGAGAATGACTTCGTCAAAACGGTGAGAATAACTGCTGGCAATACGAAGTAGGCCTTCGATTCCTGAACCGAGAAAACGATGTTGGGAGGCTTGTTTGTCAGTGATGCTCAGTGTTTTGTCACTCATGCCAGTAGTCAGATCGTGACGACCAGACACGGAAGGATGATAGGTGATATGGATCTTGTCATCTACAGACTCTGTGATGGTTAGGCTATGTTCTTCAAGGGTCAAATCAAGTTTTTCCACTTCATTTCCAAAGGTCACTTCTTCGATACGATTGTCATAGACGGGGTCTTTTGACATGGCAAGTAAACTTTGAATACCATTGGACTGCGCGCCTACAATGATCATGATAAAACCAAGGATTGTAGAAACCACACCAAAAATGAGAAATCCTTTTGTCAATTTACGCATGTCTATCACCTCTCTTTCCTTTTTTAAGAATCCATTGTGCTAAGCGGACGACCAGGAGGCCAAAGAAACGAGCTACATAGGAGATACCTAGTAGAACAAGAGAAGAAGCACCGATAGAAAGCAAACCGGCCCCAAAAATCAAGATAAAGGCAGATTTGGCTTCGACTAGGACGCTAAAGCTCTCTACGATAAAGAGTCCACCTAGCAGGATACCCGTCACAGAGACGGTAAAGAAGGCTAGAATGACGGAGGCAGCCGCGATAAAAATACCGATGATTGCCATGAGGATGCCGATCCCGACCGGAATTCCGATAGGAGCTACTAGCAGGGCCAGGAGGGCAATGTGTAGCAGTTGGCGGTCATTCTTTTGAGCAGGTGCTTCATTGACTTTTTTATCGAGAAGATCAGAGAGGATATCATGGGCCGCTTCTTTTGGTGTTCCTAGACTGGCAATGAGCTCTTCTTCGCCCTCAGAGCCAGCATCGTCAAATAGTTCCTTAAAGTAGTCCATAGCTTCGATGCGGTCAGCTTCAGGCAGTTTATGGAGATAGGTTTCTAACTGAGTCAGATAGTCAGTTCTTGTCATGGCGGATACTCCCTTCTATGATGCCGTTGACGGTGTCGGTATAGAGCGTCCACTCTTCCTTTAGAGTAACGAGCTGCTCTACGCCCCGATTGGTCAAGGAGTAGTATTTGCGCATACGCCCCTGAAACTCTCTAGAGTAGGTGGTCAGAAAGCCACTGGCTTCCAATTTTTTGAGAATGGGATAGAGCGTAGATTCTTTGATATTGGCGATGAGCTTAATAGTTTGACTAATCTCATAACCATAAGAATCCCCCTGCTCCAGTACAGCCAAGATGAGAAACTCGATCAAGGCAGAGGATGTTGGGAAGTACATGGGAAACCTCCTTTATATTATATAAAAATTTTATATATACTCTTTTCAAATATATTGTATCTCAAGTTGAAAGCCCTGTCAAGAAATATGTGTAAAAATTTTACATATAAAAAACTCCTAGTAAAAACTAGAAGTTTAAAGGATTTTTTCAGACCGATCCACCATAAAGAGTGAGACGGTCATGATGATATCGATGACTAGAAGGGCAAGGACAGCTGGGATCCAAGATTGAAAAAGTTCAAAACTATAACCAAACAAGGTAGGTCCAAAAGCAGCTAAGATGTAGCCTCCTGTTTGCGCTAGTCCTGATAGCTGAGCGGTCTTTTCAGGAGAACTGGTTTTAAGAGAAAAACAAACCATGAGGTAGGGGAAGAGGGCACTGCAGGCCGTTCCAATCAAGAGATGGACGACTAACCAGTAGAGGAAATTATTGGTTGGATACAAGAGCATGGCAATTCCTGTCAGCCCAGCGATAGAGATAATTGCTAGCATGATTCGACGGTGACCATCTGATAGACGAGTCGTTAGACTTGGAACAGTCATTGAAAAAGGAATGCTGATCAGTGAGAAAATAGAAGCGAGGAGAGCCATATCATTATTAGAAAGGCCAGCACTAACAGCCATCGTTGGCAACCAGGTCATACTTGTATAAAAGAGCAAGGACTGAAGCCCGCCAAAGATAATGATAGCCCAGACATCTTTACTTTTTAGAATATTCTCTTTGACTTGCTTTTCTTTTTGGCTTTCTAGGTGGTGGTTATGGCGATGATTTGGCAACCAGACTAGCAGAGTGACCAGACAGAGAAAGCTGAGAACGAGGATGAGGCCCTTCCAAGAACTAGCTTGGGTGATAGGGACGGATAGATAAGAAGCGATGGCTGTCGAAATTCCCATGGCAGTGACATAGAGAGTTGTTAGGAAACTAATCTTTTGAGGCTGATTTGCCTGGATCATACTTGGGAGCAGTACATTGAAGATCGCAATGCTTGCTCCCACAATTAGGGTCCCTAGATAGAGAAGGGGAAGATTGAAAATCCGAATGACAGAGCCAACAGTTAAGAGGAGGAGACAGTAAGTAAAGAGATGTTCCAACCCGATTTTTTGTGCCAAGCGGCTTGCAAAAGCAGAGAAAAGAGCAAACATCAAGAGAGGGAGACTGGTTAAAATCCCAAGAGAGCTAACCTCCACTCCTAGTCCCTGAGCAATATCTCCTAAAATAGTTGGAAGAGCAGTGAAAGGAGAGCGTAAAACAGTCCCGATTAAGACAATTCCTAGGATAAAAAAGAGTGATTGTTTTTTCATAAAAACCTCGATAGGATGATTTTAATAACAGCTTATTTTAAGTTTTTTTCCTTATAATGTCAAGTAATGACAGCTAAGAAAGTTCGATTGATTTAAGCAAGAATAGAGTGAAAGGAGATACATTTCTTTACTAGAATTTTCCTTGATTTGATATAAAAATAGGAAAGTGAGAAAATTTGTGATAAAATAGTGGAAGGAAATCTATATATTGGAGAAAAACGGTGCCTGAAAAGCAAAAAATCAGCGTCTTGATGTCGGTCTATGTAAAGGAAAATCCGACGTTTTTGAGAGATGCTATCAAAAGTGTTCAAAATCAAACCTTGAAACCGAGTGAACTTGTTCTTGTTGAGGATGGGCCCCTCACGCCTGAGCTCTATCAGGTGCTAGATGAGGTGGAAGCTCAGTCAGACATTCCAGTGAAACGGTGCCCCTTAGAGCAAAATCAAGGTTTAGGCTTGGCTCTTCGTTACGGTGTTTTGCAGTGCCAGCATGACATTATTGCCCGCATGGATACGGATGATTTAGCCGTTCCGGATCGTTTTGAGAAACAGCTTCAACTAATGGAGAAAGAAAATCTCGATCTCTTAGGTGGGCAGATTGCAGAGTTTATTGATAATCCAGATGAGATTGTGTCTTATCGTCGTGTTCCAACTCAGCACGCAGACATTGTGGCTTATCAGAGAATGAGAAGCGCTTTTAACCATATGACAGTCATGTTCAAAAAGGACATGGTCCTCAAGGCGGGCAACTACGAAGACGGGCTTTACATGGAGGATGATCTCCTTTGGCTCAATATGATTACGGCAGGTGCCAAGACTGGCAACCTAGATCAAATCTTGTGTAAGGTTCGTGTAGGTGCCGGGATGTTTGAGCGTCGAGGTGGCTTGCGTTACCTTAAATTCTACCGTCAAGCTCGCCAACGGATGCTGGAGCGAGGGCAAATTTCTTACAGGGAATATGCTAAAAGTATGTTCATTCAGGCAATTGTTGCACTTTGTCCAGGTTTTGTTCGTCAGTTTATCTTTGTCAAACTTTTAAGAAAGAGCAAGTAAGACCTGATAGATTGAACGATTCGGGTTATCATAACAATAGTATCATCTGACTCTTTTAAGGGGGAGTAAATTCCTATGAATAAAAAACTAACAGATTACGTGATTGATCTGGTTGAAATTTTAAATAAACAGCAAAAACAAGTATTTTGGGGGATATTTGATATTCTGAGTATGGTGGTTTCCATCATCGTATCTTATATCTTGTTTTATGGCCTTATAAATCCTGCGCCTGTGGACTATGTGATCTACACTCTTTTAGCCTTCCTTCTCTATCAAATCATAATTGCATTTTGGGGGCTGAATGCTAGTATTAGTCGCTACAGTAAGATTACGGATTTTATGAAAATCTTTTTTGGAGTGACACTCAGTAGTGTTCTTTCTTATGGAATCTGCTATGCCTTTCTTCCATTATTTTCTATCCGTTTCATCGTGCTCTTCATTTTGTTGAGTACCTTCCTCATCTTGCTTCCTCGCATCACCTGGCAGTTGATTTATTCTAAACGTAAAAAGGGTAGTGGAGATGGAGAGCATCGCCGTACCTTCTTGATTGGTGCGGGAGATGGTGGTGCCCTCTTTATGAATAGCTACCAACATCCAACCAGTGAGCTTGAGATAGTGGGGATTTTGGACAACGATGAAAAGAAAAAAGGGCAAAAACTAGGTGGAATCCCAGTCCTAGGCTCTTATGACAATCTACCTGAATTGGCCAAACGTCACCAAATCGAGCGTGTTATCGTAGCAATCCCTTCGCTCGATCCATCAGAGTATGAACGTATCTTGCAGATGTGTAATAAACTAGGTGTCAAATGTTACAAGATGCCTAAAGTTGAGACAGTTGTTCAAGGATTACATCAATCAGGTAGTGGTTTCCAAAAAATTGATATCACAGACCTTTTGGGCCGTCAGGAAATTCGCCTTGACGAATCACGTCTGGGTGCAGAAATTACAGGTAAGACCATCTTGGTGACAGGAGCCGGCGGTTCGATTGGTTCTGAAATTTGTCGCCAGATTAGCCGCTTCAACCCAGAGCGTATCGTCTTGCTTGGACATGGTGAAAATTCAATCTACCTTATTTATCATGAGTTGATTCGTAAATTCCAAGGGATTGATTATGTTCCTGTCATTGCAGATATTCAGGATTATGATCGTCTTTTACAAGTGTTTGAACAGTACAAACCAGCTATCATCTACCATGCTGCAGCCCACAAACATGTTCCAATGATGGAGCGCAATCCAAAAGAAGCCTTCAAGAACAATATCCTCGGGACCTACAATGTTGCCAAGGCTGTTGATGCAGCCAAGGTGCCTAAGATGGTCATGATTTCGACTGACAAGGCGGTCAATCCACCGAATGTTATGGGCGCAACCAAGCGCGTGGCAGAGTTGATTGTCACTGGCTTTAACCAACGTAGCAAATCAACCTACTGTGCAGTCCGTTTTGGGAATGTTCTCGGTAGCCGTGGTAGCGTGATTCCTGTCTTTGAACGCCAGATTGCTGAAGGTGGTCCTGTAACGGTGACAGACTTCCGTATGACACGTTACTTCATGACCATTCCAGAGGCTAGCCGTCTGGTAATCCATGCTGGTGCTTATGCCAAGGACGGAGAAGTCTTTATCCTTGATATGGGCAAACCCGTTAAGATCTACGACTTGGCTAAGAAAATGGTCCTTCTAAGCGGGCACACAGAAAGTGAAATTCCAATCGTTGAAGTCGGTATTCGTCCAGGCGAAAAACTTTACGAAGAACTCTTGGTTTCGACCGAATTGGTTGATAACCAAGTCATGGATAAGATTTTCGTTGGTAAGGTTAACGTCATGCCTCTAGAAGCCATCGATCAAAAGATTGAAGAATTCCGTTCACTCAGCGGAGATGAGCTCAAAGAAGCGATTATTTCCTTTGCAAATGAGACAACCCACGTTGAGTAAGAGCGTCCAACCAATTAATTATAAATAAAAGGCCAGGGTTCTGTTTGTACAGGACCTTGGCCTTTTTACTCTGTAATTTCAAATCGTTGTATTATTTACAGTTGCTTAATGATATCGTCAATGGTATGGGCAATCCAGTCAGGTTGATAGCTGAGCAAATCAGCCTCTTCTCCAAATCCCCAAGTAACAGCGAACTTTTTAATGCTAGTTTCTTGGGCTCCAATCATATCAAACTTGGTGTCCCCGATGATGAGGACTTGGTCTGCAGGGAGTCGATGCGTTTGCAAGGCATAACGGATGACATCCGCCTTGTGAGGTGTTTCAGGACTGGAACCATAAATGCCATCAAAGAAATGATGGATTCCCAGATTTTTAGTCATATCATGAGCAGTAGGAGTATTCTTTGTTGTAGTGATGTAGAGAGGGTAGTTTTGTGAAAGTTCTTGGAGTAATTCCGTTATTCGGGGGAAGAGTTGGGCTTCGTGGATCCCTTTTTTCTTGTAGTAAGAACGATAGATTTGGACAGCTTCCGAGATTTGCTCCTTCGGAAGACATGTTGCAAAACTATTTTCAAGTGGCGGTCCCATGAAACTACGAATGGTTTTGGCATCAGGGCTTGGAACTCCTAGCTCTTTAAAGGTATGGGTAAAGGCATTGTGGATCCCGAGGGAACTGTCAACCAGGGTTCCGTCTAGATCAAAAAAGATTGCTGAGATAGAGGGCATAGTTTCTCCTAATAGATAAGCTTATTCTCCGAAGATTTCTTTTTGTAGGCGACGACCAGTAGGAGTGGCAGCGAGTCCACCCTCAGCCGTTTCACGAAAGGCAGTTGGAAGGCTCGATCCGACTTGGTACATGGCATCGATGACTTCGTCAACAGGGATCTTAGACTCGATACCTGCTAAGGCCATATCTGCCGCGATAAAGGCAAAACTGGCTCCCATGGCATTTCGTTTGACACATGGAACCTCAACCAGACCAGCGACGGGATCGCAGATGAGGCCCAGCATATTTTTAATGACAAAGGCGATGGCTTGACTAGCCTGATAGGGGGTCCCACCTGCAGCCAAGGTCAAGGCTGCGGCACTCATGGCGGAGGCAGAACCAACCTCGGCCTGGCAGCCACCTTCAGCACCTGAGATAGAAGCGTTGTTTGCGATGACTAGTCCAAAGGCACCCGCAGCAAAGAGGAAATCCAGCTGTTCTTCGTGACTAAGGCCTAGTTTTTGGATAGCAGCAGTGAGAACGGCTGGCAAACAACCAGCACTTCCTGCGGTTGGAGTGGCGCAGACCAAACCCATCTTCGCATTGTGTTCATTGACCGCGATGGCATTACGGGCTGCTGATAGGATAGTAAAGTCAGACAAGGCCTTACCACTTTTGAGATGGCGGTCTAGTTTGGCCGCATCTCCACCCGTTAGGCCACTACGGGATTTGTTCTCACTGAGACCGAGCTCAACAGAGGCTTTCATGACTTCTAGATTGCGTTCCATGAGGAGGAGAACTTCTGCACGTTCTCGACCGGTTAATTGATATTCTGTCGCAATCATGAGTTCTGCGACATTTCCTTGGAAGTCTAGATCCGCCTGCTCGACCAATTCTTTGATAGAATAAAACATGTTTCCTCCTACTTAAAGAAATTGACATTGTGGAGATGAGGGATTTTTCGGATTTCTTCAATCGCCTCTTCGCAACTTCGACTATCGACTTCGATAATCATGATGGCTTTTTCTCCAGCTTTTTCTCGAGTCACATTCATCTGAGCGATGTTGATATCGAAACGAGAGAGGGCTTCAGTAACATGGGCAATCATACCTGGAACATCCTGATGCACGATGATGATGGTCGGGGTATTCATATTAAGAGAGACAGCAAAGCCGTTAAGTTCCGTAACTTGGATATTTCCTCCACCGATGGAAATTCCTGTCACACTAATGGATTTGTGTTCATTCTTCACAGTAATTTTAGTGGTATTAGGGTGAGGAGCGTTGCTGTCTTTCTGAATGGTCCAGACAATCTTGATACCGCGTTTATGGGCAATCTCTAGGCTATTTGGAATGTCGGGATCGTCTGTATCCATACCTAAAATACCAGCGACGAGAGCAAGGTCAGTTCCATGACCACGGTAGGTCTTGGCAAATGAATTAAATAATTGGAATTCGACTTCTGTTGGCGTATCGTCAAAGATGGAGGAGACGATTTTCCCAATACGAACAGCTCCAGCTGTGTGGCTACTTGATGGGCCAATCATGACTGGTCCGATAATATCAAAGACAGATTGAAAACGAAGTGATTGCATCTGTTTCCCCTTATAAAGATTCTTATAACTATTATATCAAAGAATGGACCTCTGCGCTTATTTCCCTTATCAAAAGCTCAAAATGATTAAAGATGGTATAAAATAAGGCCTTTTGTGACAAAAACCTCCTTAAAACGGTAAATATAAAACATTTTTGTAATATTTCTACATATAACCGTTAAACAACGGTAACATTTAAAAGGTATCATAGATATATTCAATGGAAGGAGAATTTTTAGATATGTCATTAACAACTAAAAAAATCAAAGCAACTATCGCAGGAGTAGCAGCCTTGCTTGCTTTCTTTGCACCAGCCCTTGCGTCTGCGCAAGAAACTGTAACTTACACTGTTAAATCAGGTGATACTCTTTCAGAAATCGCTGAGAAGTACAACACGACTGCTGAAAAATTAGCAGCAAAAAACAATATCAAAGATATTCACCTTATCTATGTTGACCAAGTTTTGGTCATCGAAGGAACAGCTTCTACTGCAGCACCAGCTGCGACAACGGAAGAAACAGCTCCAGTAGCTACAGAAACTGTTGAAGAATCTCCAGCTGCAACTACAACTTATGAAGCGCCAGCAGCAGAAAGCAACACTGCAGCAGCTTCTACTGTAAGTGGTTCTGAAGCAGAAGCCAAAGAATGGATCGCTCAAAAAGAATCAGGTGGTAGCTACACAGCTACAAACGGCCAATACATCGGACGTTACCAATTGACAGATTCATACTTGAATGGTGACTACTCAGCTGAAAACCAAGAACGTGTAGCAGATGCCTACGTTGCAGGACGTTACGGTTCATGGACAGCTGCCAAGAACTTCTGGCTTAACAACGGTTGGTATTAAGAATACAAGAGTCCTTTAGGGCTCTTTTTTTGTTTCTCTATAACAAAAAGTGTAACGATTTTCTCAGCAATGCTCTATTTGTATAATTTCGACGAAATTCTTCAAATTGTTTTAAAGCTCAAATAGTATAAATAAGCTTATTATGTGTAAAAATATATCATATAATAAGCCTTTTCTTAATTAAAATGAAATAAAATGCAGTTTTTTCTTGACAAACGAGGATGAGAGTAGTATTATTTATACAATAATAAAGCATAAAAATAAAAGGAGGCTCTTCTATGAATAAAGTGAAGAAGGTGTTGATGACGATGTTTGGTTTGTTTATGTTTCCCTTATTATTTGCTTGTAGTAATACTCAATCCCAAGGTGTTGAAGCCATTAAGGCTAAAGGAAAATTGGTGGTGGCCCTAAATCCAGAGTTTGCTCCATTTGAATACCAGAAATTGGTTGATGGGAAAAATCAGATTGTAGGTTCAGATGTTGAGCTAGCCAAAGCCATCGCAAAGGAACTAGGTGTAGAAGTGGAGTTCTCTCCAATGAGTTTTGACAATGTACTGGCTAGTCTTGATTCAGGCAAGGCCGATCTTGCCATATCAGGTGTTTCTAAAACGGAGGAGAGAAGTCAAGTTTATGATTTTTCAATTCCCTACTACACTTCGAAAAATAAGGTTATCGTAAGAAAATCTGAATTAACGAATTACCAATCAGTCAAGGATTTGGCCCAGAAAAAGGTTGGAGCGCAGAAAGGTTCTATCCAGGAAACTCTGGCTAAAGAAACCTTGCAGGATTCTTCTCTCGTTTCACTTCCTAAAAATGGAAATTTGATAACAGATTTGAAATCAGGGCAACTAGATGCGGTTATCTTTGAGGAACCAGTGGCGAAAGGATTTGTAGAGAATAATCCAGACCTAGCCATCGCTGAGTTTGATTTTGACAATGACAAAGAAGATTCCTACGCTGTTGCGATGAAAAAAGATAGTAAAGAATTGAAAGAAGCGGTTGACAAAACCATCCAGAAGTTGAAGGATTCTGGGGAGTTGGACAAATTGATTGACGATGCTTTTAAAGCCTCTATCGAAAAATAGAAAGAAGGAAGAGAAATGAGTAAGGAAAAAGTCATTTTAGCCTATTCAGGTGGATTGGATACATCAGTTGCTATTACGTGGTTAAAAAAAGACTATGATGTGATCGCTGTTTGTATGGATGTGGGTGAAGGAAAAGATTTGGAGTTCATCCATGATAAAGCTCTCAAGGTTGGAGCTGTTGAGTCTTATGTCATTGATGTTAAGGAAGAATTTGCTAACGACTATGTTTTAGTGGCCCTTCAGGCTCATGCCTACTATGAACAGAAGTATCCCTTGGTATCTGCTCTGAGTCGCCCTCTTATTTCAAAAAAACTCGTTGAAATAGCTCATCAGACGGGGGCAACCACAATTGCCCATGGTTGTACAGGTAAGGGAAACGACCAAGTTCGGTTTGAAGTCTCTATTGCAGCTTTGGATCCCAATTTAAAAGTAGTTGCGCCTGTTCGTGAGTGGAAATGGTCTCGTGAAGAAGAAATCCAATATGCCAAAGAAAATGGGGTCCCAGTTCCTGCTGACCTAGACAATCCTTACTCTGTCGATCAAAATCTTTGGGGTCGTGCAAATGAATGTGGTGTCTTGGAAAGCCCTTGGAATCAAGCGCCAGAAGAAGCATTTGGAATCACATCTTCGCCAGAAGAGGCACCAGACAGTCCAGAATTTATTGACATTGAGTTTAGTTGCGGGGTGCCTATCTCCCTCAATGGAGAGAAGATGAAAGTGGCGGATTTGATTCAAAATCTAAATGAAATTGCAGGCAAACACGGTGTTGGTCGTATTGACCATGTGGAAAATCGCCTAGTCGGTATTAAGTCAAGAGAGATTTATGAGTGCCCAGGTGCTGTGACTTTATTGGCAGCTCATAAGGAGATTGAGGACTTGACTCTTGTGAGAGAAGTGGCTCATTTCAAACCTATTATCGAAAATGAGTTGTCCAATCTCATCTATAATGCCTTGTGGTTTAGCCCAGCAACTCAGGCTTTGATTGCCTATATCAAGGAGACACAGAAAGTTGTCAATGGAACTGCAAAAGTTAAACTTTATAAGGGGAACGCCCAGGTAGTGGCCCGGAAATCACCAAATTCTCTTTACGATGAAAATTTGGCGACTTATACCAGTGCGGATACTTTTGACCAAGATGCGGCTGTTGGATTTATCAAGCTTTGGGGGCTTCCGACTAAGGTTTATTCAGAAGTTCAGAAAAATGTTGAGTAGTGACGCGATAGAAAGGGACGACAGGATATGTCGAAAAATACAAAATTATGGGGTGGTCGATTTGAAGGTACTGTGGAAGATTGGGTAGAACAGTTCGGTGCGAGTATTTCCTTTGACCACCAGCTGGCAAAATTTGATTTGATGGGTTCCTTAGCTCATGTTCAAATGCTAGGACAGACTGGCATTTTAAGCTTGGAAGAGGCAGAGCAGATCCAAGATGGTCTGAAAGCTTTGTTGCGAGATTTAGAGGCAGGAGAGCTTCATTTTGATATTGCAAATGAAGATATTCATATGAATATGGAAGTGTTGCTGACAGAGAAAATTGGTCCTCTGGCTGGGAAACTACACACGGCTCGTTCTCGGAATGACCAAGTCGCAACGGATATGCACTTATATCTAAAGGAGCAGCTTGGGCATGTTTTGGATAAGTTGGCGAATCTGAACAGTGTTTTGCTGGATTTGGCTGAAAAACATGTGGAAACCATCATGCCAGGCTATACTCATTTGCAACACGCCCAATCGATTAGTTTTGCCCACCATCTCATGGCTTATTACAATATGTTTCAAAGGGATAGCGAGCGCTTTGAATTTAACTTGAAACATACGGACCTATCTCCCCTTGGTGCGGCTGCTTTGGCGGGGACAACTTTTCCAATCGATCGTCAATTATCGAGTGATTTATTGGGCTTCCAACAACCCTATACCAATTCCTTGGACGCAGTGAGTGACCGTGATTTTATCTTGGAATTTCTATCAAATGCCAGCATGTTGATGATGCATATGAGCCGTTTTTGTGAAGAAATCATCAATTGGTGCAGTTTTGAGTATCAGTACATTAGCTTGTCTGATAGCTTTTCAACGGGTTCATCTATCATGCCCCAGAAGAAAAATCCTGATATGGCGGAATTGATTCGAGGGAAGACAGGACGGGTTTACGGGCACTTGCTTGGACTATTGACCGTCATGAAGTCTTTGCCTCTGGCCTATAATAAGGATTTGCAAGAGGACAAGGAAGGCATGTTTGATACAGTAGAAACGATTTTGAATTCTCTGGATGTGCTGGCAGGTATGCTATCGAGCATGCAGGTTAATAAGGCCAAAATGCAGCAATCCACAGAGAATGATTTTTCGAATGCGACCGAACTGGCAGATTATTTGGCTGAAAAAGGCCTTCCCTTTAGAGAAGCGCATGAAATAGTAGGGAAATTGGTTCTAGACTCTATCAAGCATGGTAAAAACATCCAAGATTGGGATTTGGAGGAGTTGCAAGTCTACCATCCCTTGATTGAAGAGGATATTTATATCTACTTGCGTCCAGAAACCGCTGTTCAGAGACGGAATTCCTTAGGAGGAACTGGCTTTGAGCAAGTGAAATACCAGATAGAACAAGCGAAGAAAGAACTTAAAGTGGAAAATTGATTCGTTTGCAAAGTAAGAAAGAGAGGTTGAGATGATTTATCAGCCTCTTTCTTGTCTTCTCCAACCAAGCGTGTTATAATGAATACTGCTCAAGCGACCTTCAATCGTTAAGCACACACGACCTTCAATCGTGAATAAACGAATAGATGGGAGACTTACCATGAGTGATAACTCTAAAATACGTGTTGTTGTGGGGATGAGTGGTGGTGTTGATTCGTCGGTGACGGCTCTCTTGCTCAAGGAGCAGGGCTACGATGTGATCGGTATCTTCATGAAGAACTGGGACGACACAGATGAAAACGGCGTCTGTACGGCGACCGAAGATTACAAGGATGTGGCTGCAGTGGCAGACCAGATCGGCATTCCTTACTACTCTGTCAATTTTGAAAAAGAGTACTGGGACCGCGTCTTTGAGTATTTTCTAGCGGAATACCGTGCAGGACGCACGCCAAATCCAGATGTGATGTGCAACAAGGAAATCAAGTTCAAGGCCTTTTTGGACTATGCCATGACCTTGGGAGCAGACTATGTAGCGACTGGGCACTATGCCCGAGTGGCGCGTGATGAGGATGGCACTGTTCACATGCTTCGTGGCGTGGACAATGGCAAGGATCAGACCTATTTCCTCAGCCAACTTTCGCAAGAACAACTCCAAAAAACCATGTTCCCTCTAGGACATCTGGAAAAACCTGAAGTCCGAAAAATAGCTGAAGAAGCAGGACTTGCGACTGCCAAGAAGAAAGATTCGACAGGGATTTGCTTTATCGGAGAAAAGAACTTTAAAAACTTTCTCAGCAACTATCTACCAGCCCAGCCTGGTCGTATGATGACTGTGGATGGTCGTGATATGGGTGAACATGCTGGTCTGATGTACTATACGATTGGTCAGCGTGGCGGACTTGGTATCGGTGGCCAACACGGCGGTGACAATGCACCGTGGTTCGTTGTCGGAAAAGACCTGAGCAAGAATATCCTCTATGTCGGACAAGGATTCTACCATGACTCACTTATGTCAACCAGCCTAGAAGCCAGTCAAGTCCACTTTACTCGTGACACGCCAGAGGAATTTACGCTAGAATGTACAGCTAAATTCCGCTACCGTCAGCCTGATTCTAAGGTGACAGTACATGTCAAAGGAGACAAGGCAGAGGTCATCTTTGCGGAACCGCAACGCGCCATCACACCAGGACAGGCAGTTGTCTTTTACGATGGCGAAGAGTGCCTCGGTGGTGGTTTGATTGACAATGCCTACCGCGATGGACAAGTTTGTCAGTACATTTAGATTGACAAATTTTCTCAATTTGCTACAATAATAAAAGCAATAGAAATGATGGTCAAAGCTCATGGATGTTGCAGGCTTTTTTGTCCTGCACTTCTTTGGAGTTTTGACTGTTTTTGTGTCGTTTAAGGGAAAGGATAAAAATGACTCAACCAGACTTTCGGACAAAAGTGGGAAATACTGTTTTTGGTGTTCGGGCGACAGCCTTGATTCTCCAAAATGGCAAGCTCCTAGTTACCAAAGACAAGGGTAAGTATTACACTATTGGTGGTGCGATTCAAGTCAATGAAAGCACGGAAGATGCGGTAGTCCGTGAAGTGAGGGAAGAACTGGGTGTCAAATCTCAAGCTGGGCAGCTAGCTTTTGTGGTTGAAAATCGTTTTGAACAAGACGGTGTTTCCTATCACAACATCGAGTTTCATTATCTGGTAGACTTGCTTGAGGATGCACCATTGACCATGCAGGAAGATGAGAAAAGGCAGCCTTGTGAGTGGATTGACTTGGATAAGCTCCAGAATATCCAGCTAGTTCCAGCCTTTTTAAAAACATCCCTGTCGGATTGGGACGGCCAACTAAGACACATTCATCTTGAGGAATAGGAGAGAAAAGGATGGTTAAGCTTATTGCCCATGTACTTGTTCATAGTGGTGGTGATTATTTACTCATTCAGCGTTCGGAAATTAAAAGAGGAGAACCCAACGTTTATCCAACTTACTGGGATATTCCTGGTGGCGGGGTTGAAAAGGGTGAACTTCCGCGGGATGGTGCTCTTAGAGAATGCATTGAAGAAGCGGGAGTTAGGCTAGATAGCAGTTCGCTCAAACTTCTTCACGAAGATAGTCAACTGGATACCTCTAAGGATACGGTTTTTACTCGCTTAGTTTATAAAGCAGAGTGGGTTGGGGAGAAGCCAATTATCAGATTAGATCCTGAAGAGCATACACACTTTAAATGGGTTACTATGGATCAAGCTCTAGAGGAGGAGAAGTTAGTTCCTTATTTGCGAGAAATTTTTGAAAGGTTAAGAAATGACTTATAATTTTACGGAAGAATACGATATTATTGTAATCGGTGCGGGACATGCTGGGGTTGAGGCTTCCTTGGCTGCCAGCCGTATGGGCTGTAAGGTCTTGCTTGCGACCATCAACATCGAAATGTTGGCTTTCATGCCTTGTAACCCTTCGATCGGTGGTTCTGCCAAGGGGATTGTCGTGCGTGAAGTCGATGCCCTTGGTGGGGAAATGGCCAAGAATATTGACAAGACTTACATACAGATGAAGATGCTCAACACAGGGAAGGGGCCAGCTGTCCGTGCCCTTCGTGCGCAGGCTGACAAGGAACTTTACTCTAAGGAGATGCGCAAGACAGTTGAAAATCAAGAGAATCTGACCCTTCGTCAAACCATGATTGATGAGATTTTGGTGGAAGATGACAAGGTTGTCGGTGTGCGTACAGCTACCCATCAAGAGTATGCTGCCAAGGCTGTTATCGTGACGACAGGGACTGCACTTCGTGGTGAAATCATCATCGGAGACCTCAAGTACTCATCAGGACCAAACCACAGCCTAGCTTCGATTAATCTAGCTGATAATCTCAAGGAACTGGGACTCGAAATTGGTCGTTTCAAGACAGGAACGCCTCCACGTGTTAAGGCTTCCTCTATCAATTATGACGTGACAGAGATTCAGCCAGGAGACGAGGCCCCTAATCACTTCTCATACACTTCACGTGATGAGGATTATGTCAAGGACCAAGTGCCATGCTGGTTGACTTATACCAACGGTACCAGTCATGAGATTATCCAAAACAACCTCCACCGTGCGCCTATGTTTACGGGTGTAGTTAAGGGTGTGGGACCTCGTTACTGTCCATCAATTGAGGACAAGATTGTGCGCTTTGCGGACAAGGAACGTCACCAACTATTTCTAGAACCAGAAGGGCGTGACACTGAGGAAGTATACGTTCAAGGTTTATCAACTAGTCTGCCTGAGGATGTCCAACGTGACTTGGTTCATTCCATTAAAGGTCTGGAAAATGCTGAGATGATGCGAACTGGTTATGCCATTGAGTATGATATGGTCTTACCTCACCAGTTGCGTGCGACTCTGGAAACCAAGAAAATCTCAGGCCTCTTCACAGCTGGTCAGACAAATGGAACGTCAGGTTACGAAGAAGCTGCCGGCCAAGGAATTATCGCTGGTATCAATGCGGCTCTGAAAATCCAAGGCAAGCCTGAGTTGATTTTGAAGCGCAGTGACGGTTATATCGGGGTGATGATTGACGACTTGGTGACCAAGGGAACCATTGAACCCTATCGTCTCTTGACCAGTCGTGCTGAATACCGTCTCATCCTCCGTCATGACAATGCGGATATGCGTTTGACTGAGATGGGACGCGAGATTGGTCTTGTGGATGATGAACGCTGGGCTCGCTTTGAAATCAAGAAAAATCAATTTGACAATGAGATGAAGCGTCTAGACAGTATCAAACTCAAGCCAGTCAAGGAAACCAATGCTAAGGTTGAGGAGATGGGCTTCAAGCCATTGACAGATGCGGTGACAGCCAAAGAATTTCTTCGTCGACCAGAAGTTTCTTACCAAGATGTAGTGGCCTTTATCGGACCAGCTGCTGAGGATTTGGATGACAAGATTATCGAATTGATTGAAACAGAAATCAAGTACGAAGGTTATATTTCCAAAGCCATGGACCAGGTTGCCAAGATGAAACGCATGGAAGAAAAACGAATTCCAGCCAATATTGACTGGGATGATATTGATTCTATCGCAACAGAAGCTCGCCAGAAGTTCAAACTTATCAATCCAGAAACTATCGGCCAAGCCAGCCGTATTTCGGGAGTAAACCCAGCAGATATCTCTATTTTGATGGTGTATTTGGAAGGTAAAAATCGTAGTATTTCTAAAACTCTTCAAAAACCAAAATGATACGTCGTCGGCTTCTTACGAATGAGTTCAAAGCTTGGCTTTGATTCATCTACAGCCTCCCATAGTTCCCCGAACTATGGGAGCTAGCTTAAGTTATGCTTTCGCCTAGCCTTCTAGTCTGATTTCGATTTTTATTGAGTTTCAATCTCAAAAAAGCATAGAAAAAACAGCTCCGAAGACGGGGCTGTTTTTTTTGACTTATATTCAATGAAAATTAAAGAGTATTATTCTTCATCTGGTGTGAGGATCATCGGGATGATAATCGGTTCACGTTCTGTATTTTCATAAAGGAATGGTCGGATGGCGTTGACAATAGCACCATTGACAGATTGCACGCTGGCGTCCTTATTTTTCAGTGCGATACGAATAGCATTGAAGAGGATGCGCTGGCTTTGGCGAATCAAGTCACCAGATTCTCTCATGTAGACAAAGCCTCGGCTGAGGATATCTGGGCCAGAAAGAATCATCTGTGACTTGAAGTCAACAGTTGCGACTGCTAGAACGACACCATCTTCAGATAGATCACGACGATCTTTGAGGACAGCCGCACCGATTTCACCGATACGATTTCCATCGACATAGATGTCTTGGGCGTTGAAATGACCTGCGATACGAGCTGAGTCTGCAGTAAGGGCAAGCACATCACCATTGCTCATGATAAAGATATTGTCCTTCTCGACACCCGTATCCACCGCTAGTCCAGCGTGGACTTTTTGCATGCGGTATTCACCATGGACAGGCATGAAGTATTTTGGCTTAATCAAGCGGAGCATGAGTTTTTGCTCTTGCTGACCACCGTGTCCAGATGTATGGATATTGTTCACTTTACCGTGGATAACTTCGACACCAGCTTCAGAAATAGTGTTAATCAATTTGTTGACGCTAGTAGTATTTCCAGGGATTGGGCTAGAAGAGAAGATAACAGTATCGCCGGGTTGGAGTTGCACCTGACGGTGGGTTCCGTTAGCGATACGAGAGAGGGCTGCCATCGGCTCGCCCTGACTACCTGTACAGAGGATTAGAATCTCGCCTGCAGGATAGTCTTTGATTTCATTTGGCTCGATAAAGGTTCCTTTAGGAGCTTTGATGTAGCCAAGCTCGATTCCGTTGACAATGGCCTTTTCCATAGAACGACCAAAGACCGCAATCTTGCGTCCAGTCTTAACAGCAGCATCTGTTGCTTGCTGGAGACGGAAGATATTTGAGGCAAAGGATGCAAAGATAATACGTCCTTCGATGCCTTGGATAATCTTCATGATGGACTGACCAACGACTTTTTCAGAGTTGGTAAAGGTTGGGACTTCTGCATTTGTCGAGTCAGAGAGGAGGCAGAGCACGCCTTCTTCACCAAGGGCTGCCATCCGGTGCAAGTCTGCAGGTTCCCCAACTGGAGTAAAGTCAAACTTAAAGTCACCCGTACAGACGATTTTACCTTGAGGAGTATGAATGACAATCCCCAAAGGCTCTGGAATAGAGTGAGTGGTTCTAAAGAAAGTTGCCTTGAGATTTTTAAAGGTCAACTCAGTATTGTGGTTGATTTCGTAAAGTTTGGCGTTGCGCAAGAGACCGTGTTCTTCGAGTTTTCCACGGATCAAAGCCAAGGCAAGTGGTCCAGCGTAGATAGGGACATTTGCTTGCTTGAGCAGGAAAGGAATCCCACCGATGTGGTCCTCGTGTCCGTGTGTGATCAAGACAGCCTTGACGCGGTCAATATTGTCTACGATGTAAGAGTAGTCGGGGATAACATAGTCGATACCCAGCAAGTCATCTTCTGGGAATTTAATCCCAGCATCGACGATGATAATCTCGTCTTGGTATTCAATTCCGTATGTGTTTTTCCCGATTTCTCCCAGACCACCGATGGCAAAAACGCCGACTTCTTCAGGTTTAAGAGTATAGGCCATATTAGAACTCCGTGATTTCGAAGACGCCAGTTTCTTTTTCGTAATCTAGCAATTTGTCAGACAAGAGTTCGATATACTCGATGTTGTACTCTGGGCGGTTTTCTTCGACAAGTTGGCGAGCAGCGATACGGCCCTCAAGTTCTGAGCTGGCATCGATGTCTAGGTAAAGTGCGCGTGTTGTTTCACGACGTGGGCTACGTTCTTTTGTTTCTTGATAAAAAACTTTGTAAATCATATAGTTCCTTTCTATTTATAGGTCAACTTATTCCAAACTTTTAGCAGAGATTTGCTTGATTTCATTCCATTTTGTGTCTAGATTGACCTTGATTCGTTACAATTATTTCAATTATACCACAAAATGAAAAATTAGTAAAAGACGGAAATGGAGAAAGTCGGGAGGGGAAGAAGGAGCAAAAAGACAGGTAGGATTTGGTCGGAGAGCGCTTAGGTGTTATAATTAAAGGGGAATCTAAAGAGATAGTAGATTTAAGGAAGAATATAGTTCTAGTTTCATTAATCGTTGGTGTAGATGGTTGGGGCAGAATGATATCTTTGAAAAAAGAAAAACTCTTGAGAAATCTCAAGAGCAAATAAAAAGGCAGAGACAAAACTCGGGGATTTTCCTGGAGCAGTCTAGATGGCAGCACCTCTACCTGAAGCGAATGTATCGCAACCTTTGAATGACTTGTCACCAAATCAAACTCGATCTCAGCCTTTACTTAATTCTATCATCTATGAGGCTAAGAAGTCAATCTATAAGTAAAATGATGTAGAAATAGCAAGATGGAGTGGATTGCTTACTAAAAGGTAAAGAAAAGCCCCTGACCGAAGTCAAGAGCCATCTAACACTGGGGGCGAATTGTTCAATCGCAATTTCAGTTCTTTAGAAACCAAAGTTTCAGGGATAGCACTGCAACCCGAAGAGTCAACGACTCAACCTGATTTTCCTACCAGTGTTTGGTTTTATCTTAACATTGACATACCAACATTGTCAACAGTTTATATAAAAATAGGAATACCAAAAGGAGGATTAAGAATGTTTAGTTTGTTTGAATTTGCAGTAGGGGTTCGCCTCTTGATGTTTGTAGTCTTTGTAGCTTGTGTCTATGGGGGGAATGCCCTGTTTGTGCATCTGGAACACCGCAAAACAAAGTTCCTTTGGAAGCTTGCTTTTGTGACGCTCTATTCAATTTTTCTCCTCCTGGTCACCTATGTTGTATGGCTCGTTTTCTACTTTGGTTTAAATGCCTAAAGTCAATTATTCCTCTAGATATACAGAAAATCCACCTCGTCTTGGTAGAGGGGGCGGATTGTTCTATTTTCAGGTGATATCCTTATGTTTACGATGAACTTTCGTATCAAATATCGATCCAAAGCATATATGTTTTATCCAAACTTCTTATGGTGAACCTTTCAATCCCTTGTTTACTTTTCTATTGGAAAAGATAGAAAAAATCTACAGTTTTTTTGAATTTTTGTACCGTCTTCTTTGTCTAAGTGACAGGCCCTTTTGTTTCAAAACAAAGAAAATTCCCATGTGCTGGCTTTTGTAGTATAATAGTAAACAGACAAAAAGATAGGAATGTGTTATGAAAGTATTAGCTTTTGATACGTCCAGCAAGGCTCTTTCTCTAGCCATTTTAGAGGACAAGCAAGTTCTTGCCGAGATGACGATCAATATCAAGAAAAACCACAGTATTACCCTCATGCCTGCCATTGATTTTTTGATGGCGAGTTTGGACTGGACACCTAAGGATTTGGATCGAATCGTGGTCGCTGAAGGGCCAGGTAGCTACACGGGCTTGCGAATTGCGGTAGCAACTGCCAAGACCTTGGCTCATACCCTGAACATCGAGTTAGTTGGCATGTCTAGTCTCTTGGCTCTGGTACCGCGCCAACAAGAAGGGCTACTTATTCCCCTGATGGATGCGCGTCGCAACAATGTTTATGCAGGATTTTATGAAAATGCCAAACCTGTCATGCCAGAAGCACACCTGTCCTTTGCGGAAGTGCTAGAGAAGGTCAAGGATGCTGAACAGGTGATCTTTGTTGGAGAAGTTGGAGCCTTTGTGGAACAAATCCAAGAACAACTACCACAAGCCAGCTACCAAGAGACCTTGCCAAATGCAGCTAATCTAGCTTTGTGGGCTTGGAACAAGGAAGCAGACTCCTTGCACGACTTTGTGCCAAATTACCTCAAACGTGTTGAAGCCGAGGAAAATTGGCTCAAGAACCACACCGAGTCTGGCGAGTCCTACATTAAACGCCTATGATAGAAATCAAAAGAATCCAAAGACAGCCTGACCTGGCTCAATCTATCTACGCTGTCATGGCAGCTGTTTACTCAGTCAGTCCTTGGACGCTGGAACAAATCCAAGCAGACCTGTCCCAAGACCAGACTTGGTATGCAGTAGCTTATGATGGGACAGAAGTGATTGGCTTTCTAGCCGTGCAGGAGAATCTCTTTGAGGCAGAAGTCCTGCAAATCGCTGTCAAAGGAGCCTATCAGGGTCAGGGAATTGCGTCAGCCTTGTTTGCTCAATTGCCAGTAGATAAGGAAATTTTCCTAGAAGTCAGAAAGTCAAACCAACGAGCGCAAGCATTTTACAAGAAAGAAAAGATGGCGGTCATCGCTGAGCGAAAGGCTTACTATCATGACCCAGTCGAGGACGCCATCATCATGAAGAGAGAAGTAGATGAAGGATAGATATATTTTAGCATTTGAGACATCCTGTGATGAGACCAGTGTCGCCGTACTGAAAAACGACGATGAGCTCTTGTCCAATGTCATTGCGAGTCAAATTGAGAGTCACAAACGTTTTGGAGGTGTAGTGCCAGAAGTGGCCAGTCGTCACCATGTCGAGGTTATTACAGCCTGCATCGAGGAGGCACTGGCAGAAGCGGGAATAACCGAAGAAGACGTGACCGCTGTTGCTGTTACCTACGGACCAGGCTTGGTCGGAGCCTTGCTTGTTGGTTTATCAGCTGCCAAGGCCTTTGCTTGGGCTCATGGACTTCCGCTGATTCCCGTTAACCACATGGCTGGTCACCTCATGGCAGCTCAGAGCGTGGAGCCTTTGGAGTTTCCCTTGCTAGCCCTCTTGGTCAGCGGTGGGCACACGGAGTTGGTCTATGTTTCTGAGGCTGGGGATTATAAGATTGTTGGGGAAACACGGGACGATGCAGTTGGTGAAGCCTATGACAAGGTCGGCCGTGTCATGGGATTGACCTATCCAGCAGGTCGTGAGATTGACGAGTTGGCACATCAGGGGCAGGATATCTATGATTTTCCACGTGCCATGATTAAAGAGGACAATCTGGAGTTTTCCTTCTCAGGGCTGAAGTCTGCCTTTATCAATCTTCACCACAATGCCGAGCAAAAGGGAGAGAGCTTGTCCAAGGAAGACCTGTCAGCATCTTTCCAAGCAGCAGTCATGGACATTCTCATGGCAAAAACCAAGAAGGCCTTAGAAAAATACCCTGTTAAAACTCTAGTCGTAGCCGGTGGCGTGGCTGCCAATAAAGGTCTTAGAGAACGCTTGGCAGCTGAAATCACCGATGTCAAGGTCATCATCCCACCCCTACGCCTTTGTGGAGACAATGCAGGAATGATTGCCTATGCCAGCGTCAGCGAGTGGAACCAAGAAAACTTTGCAGGTTTGGAGTTAAACGCCAAACCAAGCCTCGCCTTTGATACTATAGAATAAAGAGTCAGCTTTGAGCTGGCTTTTTTGCTCGCAGAAATGTCAGAATATTTTGATAAAAATATAAAAATAATGATATAATATATAAAGAATAGGAGGTGGTCAGATGATTGAGAGAATGGAATTGGGAGAATTTTACAAGGAATTGCGGCTGGCGAGAAAGCTCAAGCAGTCAGATGTGGCTTGTGAGGGCCTGACAGCATCCCAGCTATCCAAGTTTGAACTAGGGCAGTCTATGCTGTCTGCGGATAAGCTGATCCTAGCTATCCAAGGGATAAATGTGACCTTCGATGAATTTGGACACAAGCTCAACAACTATCAAGAATCACCACATATGCGATTTGGACGAAAGGTTGTAGATCGCTTTGCCCATCAAGATATGGCTGGCTTAGAGCAACTATTAGAGGAAGTTGAGCAAGAACAGATGGCGAAGACCTATCGTCGTTTGAACGCTATTGTGATTAAAAACGCTATCCATTCTCTGGATAAAAACTATCTGCTAGAAGAGGAGGATAGCGAGTTTTTGACTAGCTATCTCTATGCTATCGAGTCTTGGACCTGGTTTGAACTCTATCTTTTTTGCAATACTATGCCTTTCTTAAGTAATCAAGATCTGATTTTTTTATCCACCTCTTTACTTGAAAAATCCAAGGAATTTAAAGAATTGGCACACAATAGACTGTATATGAAAAGTGGCTTTCTGAATATCATATCAGAGCTCATGGAGCGCAAACTTTTTTCTTATATCCCAATCTTTGAAGCCGAGTTGGAGAGTATGCTCCGACCATACGATGTTTTTGAGAAATTATTGTGGCAGTTTTTAAAGAAATTGAGTATTTTCCTTCAAACTAAGGGAAGCAATCAAAAAGAGATTGAAAACTTTATCCAATCTCTGCAAATATTAGAAAATCCACAATTAACAGCCCTTTTTGAATTGCGTTTGCAGCAATACAAAGAGCTTATTGAGTAGTCCACTATCGCAAATGTGAAATTTCTATGAGAAAAAATGTCAAATATGCGATTTACTAAAATGTAGTGATTGCCGTGTTATACTATCGTTGTAAGTCATTTGAAGCAAATCCTAGGTCGTAGAAGTGGAGTTAGAGCAGGTTTACGCTGGAAATTTCACTATGGCTTGTGTGGGTGAAAATATTGGTTGTGGTGGTAGTGTTTTACCTGCTTGGGGAGGTAGAGGTATTAGTCCCAGACCTTATGGGGCATTTGATTGGTCGAATGGGCTGATTGAAGGACTGTTTGGAAAACGTCGTAACTAACATTTAGGAGAAAAAACTATGAAAAGGGAAGAAATGAAATTTTACCTAGGGACCATTTTGGTACTTATGTCTTATTACTTGATTTTTAATTTAGTAGTGAGATTAGAGTTCATGGATCAATTATCAGATTTTGGATTTTATGGGATTCAAATTTTATTGATAGTAATTGAAGGAATTGCTGCTACTGTGGTTCTTGTTAAGAGTCAATGTTGGAAAGAGTACGGTCGCTTCCAGTTTCGTTGGTCCTATCTGGGTCTCTTCTTTCTTTCCTTTATATTGATGTTTTTGTGGGTAAATATAACGACTCGAATCTTTCCCAACACGCAAAATGGTAGTGCTATAAAAGAAACCGTAGCCAATTTGACGGGAATTAGTTATTTTGTGACACGTATTCTCTACGGCAGTCTTATTGCTCCGATAGTTGAGGAATTAGTTTTCCGTGGACTTCTGATGACAGCCCTATCTAAATTTAAAAAATACTATATTGACGTCATCGTTTCTTCCACACTCTTTAGTCTCATCCATGTTTTACAATATGGATGGGTGTTAACAGACTTCATCGTTTATGCAGGAGCAGGTCTACTACTCTGTATGCTCTTTCGTTATACGCGTTCAATTTATTGGTCAATGGCCCTTCACATCTTGTGGAATACCTTTTTAATCATCGTCAGTTTACTGGTGTTTGGGTATTAGAAAGATGAAATATGAAAAAGATAATCTCACGCTACTACCTTTTTATAGCTATTCTGCTTGTCATTTCTGACCAGTTCTTCATTCGTTTGCTTTTACATAGCGACCTTGCTGCTGGTCTATCTGACTTTGCCTATTATTTGTCGGATATGATGTTGAATTTTCTTGTGGTTCTGCTTGCTATTATTGTTATGGTTTGGTCAGGTAAATGGCAGAAAATTAACAGTCGAAAATTTAGAGGTTCCTATCTTTTTTATTCCTTTTTAGCTCTTCTTGCTTTTGTTGTTTGGAATTTCGTTACCTTTTTTCTTTTCCCACCTACTCGAAATGAAATTTCTTATCAACATGCTGCTCCTACTTTTACAGGAGCTACGGCATTTTTAATGTATTTTTTCTATCCTGTGATTGCAGATCCCATTTCTGAAGAGATGATTTATCGTGGATTGGTGATGATAGCTCTGGAAAAAGGTAAGAAATGGGGTCTGGATGTGCTTGGTTCGGCTGCTTTATTTGGAGTCTTACATATTAGTAACCATGGTTGGGTTTTGACAGACTTTTTCTCATATATGGGTGGCGGTCTCATATTTGCAGTCTTATTTAGAGTGACAAAGTCCATTTATTGGCCTATTGGACTGCACATAGTCTACAATGGCATTGGTCAAATTTTACCGTTGCTGTAATTCTGGGCGCTCAATAATATCGGTCTATCCTTGGGGAAAACTTCCCATTTGAACTCAAAAAGGAGTTGCGATGAAAGTATTTATTCAAAATAGAGATTTTAGGCAATTAACCATCAACCAGTGGATTTCAACGGTGGGGGATACGATTTTTTATCTTGCTTTTTTGAATTATGTGGCAGATGCTTCGTTTGCCCCCTTGGCGATTTTACTCATTACGATTTCAGAGACTGTTCCTCAAGTTCTGCAAATCTTTATGGGAGTTTTGGCTGACTTTCAACACTATCGTGTTCTAAAGTATACGGTTATTAGTTTTGTCAAATTTGTACTTTATTCTATAGTGGCACTTTCGCTTTCAGGGCAGTCCTTTTCCTTATGGCTTGTATTCTTTATTTGTTTGATGAACCTCTTGTCGGATACATTGAGTTACTTTTCAGGAGCCATGCTTACCCCTATTTTTATAAGAATCATTGGGAAAGAACATCTGACAGAAGCCATTGGCTTTAAACAATCAACAGTTAGTTTAGTTCGGACAATCAGTAATATTCTAGGAGGGATTTTACTAGGAATTCTTTCCATTCAGTTCATTTCCTTGCTAAACGCTCTGACGTTTCTGATAGCATTTGTAGGTATTCTCTTCATAAAAAATGATCTTTTGAAAGTTGAAAAAACAATTAGCTATCAAGAAGGTCTTTCTATAAAATCGTTTTGCCAGCATTTGTTCCAATCATCGAAATTGATCTGGAATATGGATAGAGTGATTTTCATTTTGTTTATCGTCTCTATCAGCCAAGCTGTGATCAATGTCACTGTTCCTATTTCGACTCTTTTTTTAAGAATCCAACCGTTTTTGAATTTACAAACCGGTCAATCACTCGCTTTGTTATCAACACTAGAATTGATAGCACTTATTGTCGGAAGTCTTGTAAGTGGCTATCTGAAAAATATGATTTCTATAAAAACAGCTCTCTACGCTTCGGTCGTCATCCAGTTACTCCTTTTAGTAGGATTTGCCACAGTTCATTTTGGCTTGATTCTGCTTTTCAGCTCCTTGGATGCCTTCATCGCAGGTTTACTCTCTCCTAGATTGCAAGAACTCGTCTTTAAACAAATACCTGAGGAGTCAATGGGAGCGGTTCAATCCTCTATTGGTGCTATTACGGTTGTTTTACCAAGTCTATTCACAATCGTTTTCGTAACGATTGCTACAAGTTTTGGGACCCTAGCGGTCAGCTTTATTCTATTGCTATTACTCCTAACCGCATTTGTCATGCTCTTGAATATTCGTGAGAGCATCTAGAGGAGAATTTGTATAATAGGTGTTTGAGACTGGATTGCCAGTCTTTTTATGACGGCCAAAATCAGCAGACTTTTTTCTCTTCTTTGAATATGTTATAATGGTCCGTGCTGTGGCTGTGATGACGAACAGCCGCAATTGGAGAGAATATGAGGTGAAGGATGAAAGAAAAAGGATTTTGGGAAGGTGTTCAGGCGGCCATGCCGACTGCTCTTGGCTATGTCAGCATTGGACTGGCTTGTGGGATTATTGGCGCACCTTATGTGACACCTGTTGAGATGGGCTTGATGAGCCTCTTTGTTTATGCTGGGAGCGCCCAGTTTGCCATGTTGGCACTGATTGCGGTCCAAGCGCCTGTGGCAGCTATTGCTATGACAGTCTTTTTGATCAACTTGCGACTCTTTTTACTGAGCTTGCATGCATCGACTTATTTCCGTCATACTAGTCTCTGGCAAAATATCGGCATGTCCAGTCTCCTGACAGATGAGACCTACGGGGTTTTGATGGGCGAATTAGCCCATACAGACAAGGTCCATCCCATGTGGATGCACGGGAACAATCTCAATAGTTATGTAGCCTGGTTTATTGGGACAGTTGCGGGGACAGCTTTAGGTGGCCTTCTTCCAAATCCTGAGGTCTTTGGCTTAGACTTTGCCCTTGTTGGGATGTTTATCGGGATTTTTACTTCACAATTTCAGATTATGCAAAGACGGGTTCCTGTACGGAATCTGCTGCTGATTCTAGCAGTTGTTGCAGTGTCTTTCTTTTTGCTCTTGACAGTAGTGTCTCAGTCGCTAGCTGTTTTATTTGCAACCTTGCTAGGTTGTACCATGGGGGTGGTCTTAGATGGTCAGTAAGTATATTTTAATGGCAATCCTCTTTTCTGGATTGGTGACTTGGATTCCCCGCATGATTCCCTTCATATTGGTCAAGTATAAGGGCCTGCCAGCTATCGTCGAGCGATTTTTGAAGTTTTTGCCTGTTTCCATTATCTTTGCCTTGATTCTTTCAAGCGTAGTGACAGGTAAAGTTGGTAGCCTTCCTCAAATCAAATGGCTAGACTTTTTAGCAGTCTTTCCAACGGCTTGGGTAGCCTTTCGCTACCGCAATCTAGTGGGTACAGTTCTTTTTGGAGTAGTCTTGGTTGCAGTCTTGCGTCTGGTCTTTTAGTCAGCCATAAGAAAAACCTATCACCGAGATAGAAATCATATAATGGCGAAAAAAAATATTTTCTGTTAAGATAGTACAGTATTCTATTTTGGAGGAAATGACATGAAAAAAATCGTTAAATATTCATCTCTTGCTGCTCTAGGACTTGTTGCCGCAGGTGTACTAGCAGCTTGCTCAGGTGGAGCTAAGAAAGAAGGAGAGGCAGCTGGTAAGAAAGAAATTATCGTTGCAACCAATGCTTCACCAAAACCATTCAACTATGAAGAAAATGGCGAGTTGACTGGTTATGAGATTGAAGTAGTACGTGCTATCTTTAAGGACTCTGACAAATACGATGTCAAGTTTGAAAAGACAGAGTGGTCAGGTGTCTTTGCAGGTCTTGATAGCGACCGTTATCAAATGGCTGTAAATAATATTAGTTATACCAAAGAACGTGCTGAAAAGTACCTTTATGCAGCGCCAACTGCTAAAAACCCTAACGTTCTCGTTGTGAAGAAAGATGATTCTAGCATCAAATCACTTGATGATATCGGAGGCAAGTCTACTGAGGTCGTTCAAGGGACAACATCAGCTAAACAGCTAGAAGATTATAACAAACAACACGCTGACAATCCAACGGTTCTTAACTACACCAAGGCTGATTTCCAACAAATCATGTCTCGTTTGAGCGATGGTCAGTTTGACTACAAGATTTTTGATAAAATCGGTGTTGAAACAGTTATCAAGAACCAAGGTTTGGACAACTTGAAAGTCATTGAACTTCCAAGCGATCAACAACCTTACGTTTACCCACTTCTTGCTAAAGGTCAAGATGAGTTGAAATCATTTGTAGACAAACGTATACAAGAACTCTACAAAGACGGAACTCTTGAAAAATTGTCTAAACAGTTCTTCGGAGATACTTATCTACCAGCAGAAGCTGACATTAAATAGTCGTATGAAATCATCCAGTCTGAGAAAGGCGGATGATTTCTCAATTTTTAGACATATAGTTTCAAACTATATGTCTGCCTATCTAATAACAATTTGCTAAATCAAATAAAGTATGAGATACTATTACGGTATTATTTTTAAAGGAGAAAGAATCATGAAAATTAAAAAATGGCTCGGTGTAGCAGCTCTTGCTACAGTCGCAGGTTTGGCTCTTGCAGCTTGCGGAAATTCAGAAAAGAAAGCAGACAACGAAACAGTTGTCAAAATTGCAACAGTTAACCGTAGCGGTTCTGAAGAAGCACGTTGGGATAAAATCCAAGAATTGGTTGAAAAAGATGGAATTAAATTGGAATTCACAGAGTTCACAGACTATTCACAACCAAACAAGGCAACTGCTGATGGTGAAGTAGATTTGAATGCTTTCCAACACTATAACTTCTTGAACAACTGGAACAAAGAAAACGGGAAAGACCTTGTAGCGATTGCAGATACCTACATCTCACCAATCCGCCTATACTCAGGTAAAAATGGGGAAGAAAACAAGTACACCAAAGTGGAAGAAATCCCAGATAACGGTGAAATCGCCGTACCAAACGATGCAACAAACGAAAGCCGTGCGCTTTACTTGCTTCAATCAGCTGGTTTGATTAAATTGGATGTTTCTGGAACTGTTCTTGCAACAGTTGCGAACATCACAGAAAATCCAAAGAACTTGAAAATTACTGAATTGGACGCTAGTCAAACAGCTCGTTCATTGTCATCAGTTGATGCTGCCGTTGTAAACAATACCTTCGTTACAGAAGCAAAATTGGACTACAAGAAAGCACTCTTCAAAGAACAAGCTGATGAAAATTCAAAACAATGGTACAACATTATCGTTGCGAAAAAAGATTGGGAATCATCATCTAAAGCTGATGCCATCAAGAAAATTATCGCGGCTTACCACACTGATGAAGTGAAAAAAGTTATCGAAGAAACATCAGACGGTTTGGATCAACCAGTTTGGTAATAAGAAACAGGGAGGTGGGAGAGAGAATTCCACCTCTTGCTTTTGTATAGAGCATGGATTGTAAAGAAAACTATAGGTTCATAGAAAGGTAGAGAGAATATGGTTTTTCCTAGCGAACAAGAACAGATTGAAAAATTTGAAAAGGATCATGTAGCCCAGCATTATTTTGAGGTTTTGCGTACCTTGATTTCTAAGAAATCGGTCTTTGCCCAGCAGGTCGGACTTAAGGAAGTTGCCAACTATCTGGGTGAGATTTTCAAGCGTGTAGGGGCTGAAGTGGAGATTGATGAGACTTATACGGCTCCCTTTGTCATGGCGCATTTCAAGAGTTCGCGTCCAGATGCCAAGACCTTGATTTTCTATAACCACTATGACACTGTGCCAGCGGATGGGGATCAGGTCTGGACAGAGGATCCTTTTACGCTTTCGGTCCGCAATGGCTTTATGTATGGACGTGGGGTTGACGACGACAAAGGCCATATCACAGCTCGTTTGAGTGCTCTGAGAAAGTATATGCAGCACCATGATGACCTGCCTGTCAATATCAGCTTTATCATGGAAGGAGCAGAGGAATCCGCTTCCATGGATCTAGATAAGTATTTAGAGAAACACGCAGACAAACTTCGTGGGGCGGACTTGCTAGTCTGGGAACAAGGGACCAAGAACGCCTTGGAACAGCTGGAAATCTCTGGCGGAAACAAGGGGATTGTGACCTTTGATGCCAAGGTAAAAAGTGCCGATGTGGATATTCACTCTAGTTATGGTGGGGTTGTGGAATCAGCTCCATGGTATCTTATCCAGGCTCTAAGTAGTCTACGTGCAGCAGATGGACGTATCTTGGTAGAAGGCTTGTATGAGGATGTTCAAGAGCCAAATGAACGAGAATTGGCCTTGGTAGATACCTACGCTCAACGCAATCCAGGGGAAATCAGCCAGATTTATGGATTGGAATTGCCTCTCTTACAAGAGGACCGTGCAGCCTTTCTAAAACGTTTCTTTTTCGAGCCAGCCCTTAATATTGAAGGGATTCAGTCAGGTTATCAAGGGCAAGGGGTTAAAACGATTTTGCCAGCAGAAGCCAGTGCCAAGTTAGAAGTTCGTTTGGTTCCTGGCTTAGAACCGCATGATGTTCTGGAAAAAATTCGGAAACAGCTAGACAAAAATGGCTTTGATAAGGTAGAATTATACTATACCTTGGGAGAGATGAGTTATCGAAGCGATATGAGCGCGCCGGCCATTCTCAATGTGATCGAGTTGGCCAAGAAATTCTATCCACAGGGCGTTTCAGTCTTGCCGACCACAGCGGGGACAGGACCTATGCATACGGTCTTTGATGCCTTAGAGGTACCCATGGTGGCCTTCGGTCTAGGAAATGCCAATAGCCGAGACCATGGTGGAGATGAAAACGTGCGAATCGCCGATTACTACACCCATATTGAATTAGTAGAGGAGCTGATTAGAAGCTATGAGTAGAGATATTATCAAGTTAGATCAGATCGATGTGACTTTTCACCAAAAGAAGAGAACCATCACAGCGGTCAAGGATGTGACCATTCACATCCAAGAAGGGGATATCTACGGAATTGTTGGATATTCTGGAGCAGGGAAATCAACCCTTGTACGGGTGATTAACCTCTTGCAAAAGCCATCTGCTGGGAAAATTACCATTGATAACGACGTTATTTTTAACGGCAGAGTGACCTTGACAGCAGAGCAGTTGCGTCGTAAACGTCAGGATATCGGAATGATTTTCCAGCATTTCAACCTCATGAGTCAAAAGACAGCGGAGGAAAATGTGGCCTTTGCCCTCAAACACTCTGGACTCAGCAAGGAAGAAAAGAAAGCTAAAGTAGCTAAGTTGTTGGACTTGGTTGGCTTGGCGGATCGTGCTGAAAACTACCCTTCTCAACTATCTGGAGGGCAAAAACAGCGTGTGGCCATTGCGCGTGCCTTAGCCAATGATCCAAAAATCTTGATTTCAGACGAGTCAACGTCTGCCCTTGACCCTAAGACAACCAAGCAGATTTTGGCCTTGTTACAAGATTTGAACCAAAAATTAGGCTTGACGGTTGTTTTGATTACGCATGAAATGCAGATTGTCAAAGACATTGCCAACCGTGTGGCGGTCATGCAGGATGGTCGTTTGATTGAAGAGGGTAGTGTTCTTGAAATCTTCTCAGACCCTAAACAACCTTTGACCCAGGACTTTATCTCTACTGCAACAGGTATTGACGAAGCTATGGTTAAGATTGAGAAGCAAGAAATCGTAGATCACTTGTCTGAGAACAGTATCTTAGTGCAACTCAAGTATGCAGGGGCTTCGACAGACGAACCACTTTTGAATGAATTGTACAAACATTACCAAGTAACGGCTAATATCCTCTATGGAAATATCGAAATTCTCGATGGCACTCCTGTTGGAGAATTGGTGGTGGTCTTGTCAGGTGAAAAAGCAGCGCTAGTAGGTGCTCAAGAAGCCATCCGTCAGGCTGGTGTACAGTTAAAAGTATTGAAGGGAGGACAGTAAAATGACAGAGTTGATTCAAACTTACTTACCAAATGTCTACAAGATGGGCTGGGCTGGTCAGGCAGGCTGGGGAACAGCCATTTACCTAACTCTTTATATGACAGTTCTTTCCTTTATTATCGGAGGGTTCTTGGGGTTGGTAGCAGGTCTTTTCCTTGTCTTGACAGCGCCAGGCGGTGTCTTGGAAAATAAGGTTATCTTTTGGATTTTAGACAAGATTACCTCTATTTTCCGTGCGGTACCATTTATCATCCTCTTGGCAATCATGTCGCCACTCTCTCACTTGATTGTGAAGACGAGCATCGGGCCAAATGCAGCTCTTGTGCCACTTTCATTTGCAGTCTTTGCCTTCTTTGCCCGTCAGGTACAGGTTGTCTTGGCTGAACTAGATGGCGGTGTTATTGAGGCTGCTCAAGCGAGCGGGGCGACCTTCTGGGACATTGTGGGTGTTTACCTATCAGAAGGTTTGCCAGATTTGATTCGTGTGACGACAGTGACCTTGATTTCCCTTGTTGGGGAAACAGCTATGGCCGGTGCGGTTGGTGCTGGTGGTATCGGTAACGTAGCCATTGCCTATGGATTTAATCGTTACAACCACGATGTGACTATCTTGGCAACCATTATTATCATTTTGATTATCTTTACAATCCAGTTCTTGGGAGATTTCTTGACCAAGAAATTGAGTCATAAATAAATGGAAGGAGTTCAACGCGACTCCTTTTTGTTTTCTCACCGAAATGCAAGAAGGATAAAGCTTCTTTTTAGAAATATGCTATAATAAACAAAGGTCCCCAATTAGCAAATCAGAAAGTTTGCTGTAGAAGGGATGATAATGTAAAGGAGTTTGGCTGGTATGAATTATTTCGAGGGGAATGAGTTTTTCCTTCTCTTATTTGTAGTTTTACTGATTGGTTTTGTGGTAAACTTTTTTGAAAAACGTAAAGACTACTATATTTTGGCGCTCTCCCTCTTATTTGCAGGAGCTATCTATGGTAAGAGTCGAGCGATGATTGTCTATTTGCTTGCCTTTATCGTCTACCAGTATTATCTGGTTTTTCTAGCACAGCGGATAGAGGCAAAGTGGCTGAAACCACTGGTTTTCCTTTCCATTCTTCCCTTAGTGATTAATAAAGTCTTTGCCCTGACTTCTCTGCATTTGTTGGCCTTTATTGGCATTTCCTACATGTCCTTTAAAACCATTCAGATCATGCTAGAAATATCAGATGGCTTGATTAAAGAAAAAATCAGTGTAAAAGATTACCTACAGTTTTTGCTCTTTTTCCCGACAGTTAGTGCTGGTCCGATTGATCGGAGTAGGAGATTTTTAAAAGAGATAAACGAGGTCATGCCCCGAAAAGAGTATCTAGAGTTAGCAGGGGACGGTGTGTATCGTATCGTTCTAGGCCTCCTTTACAAGATTGTTTTATCAACCTATGTTTACCAGATGTTACTCGCTCTAAATAATACTGGCACAGTCGTTTACTCAATCAAGTATATGTACCTCTATACCTTGTATCTGTTCTTTGACTTTGCAGGCTATAGTCTAATGGCCGTTGGAAGTAGCAACATTCTAGGTATTCAGACACCGATGAACTTTAACAAACCTTTCTTGAGTGTTGATATCAAGGATTTCTGGACCAGATGGCATATCACCTTGTCGACCTGGTTGAGAGATTTTGTATTTTCAAGAGTATTGATGCAGGTTATCAGGAAAAAATGGTTCAAAAATAGACTACACAATGCAACCTATGCCTATATGGTCAATATGTTGGTCATGGGTTTTTGGCATGGTCTTAGTGTTAGCTACATTGTTTATGGTTTTTACCATGGTGTCTTGATGGCTGGATTTGAAGTGTATCAAAAGAAAAGCAATTTTTATAAGAAAAATAAAAACAAAAACTGGTATAAGCTACTAAGTTGGTTTGTGACCATGCATTTGGTTATGGTTGGTTTCTTTATCTTTTCAGGTGAACCCTATAAAATCTTGCTTACGATTTTAAAGAGATAAGAGATTGAAAAAAAGTCTGCCAGACCGAAGGGATAGGATAAAACGAGATGATTAAATTAAAAGCATTTTTACTATCGCTTGTGCTCGTAATTGCGACGCTTGCCCTTTTAAATGTGACATATGTCAAGAAGATTGATGATTATTATAAAGTCAAGGATAACAGTATTCGTTATAGCACCTCGTATGAAAAATATAAAAGTAGAGATATTTTAACAAGCAATATTACTCCCAATACACTGGTTTTATTGGGGTCATCCGAGTTGGTTGCGACAAAGGATGAAGATTATCATCCCAATAGAATTTTTAATTACAACGATTTCAATATCATGCAGATTGGAACTAGCTATTCTCAAAATATCATTCAAGCCTCTACTTTAGCCTCTATTGAAGGGTCTATGAGTAAGCGAAAAGTGGCTATAGTAGAGTCGGTTCAGTGGTTTGAAAAAGATGGGACTCATCAAGATGCTTTTTTGAATAAGGCTTCTCAGGAACATATTTTCCACATGCTAGATAATGACAAGATTAGTAAGGAAACGAAAGAAAAACTGATCAATCGCATTATTGAGATTACCAAGGGGAACAAGCAACAAAATGACATCTACAAAAAATACAAAAGTTATTTCATAGATGGAAAAGGAACCATTGTTGATAAAAAACTATTAGAGTTAGATAACGCGATGTATTCCTTTAAGCTCAAACGAAAATTTTATGAAAATCATGAGAAATCAGATTATCCCTCATCAGGAGACAAAACCCCAGACTATGATTGGCAGAAGATGACGGATCAGTTTGTGGAAGAGGTCAAAAAGAAAACAGATAATAATGACTATGCTGTTGATAATAACTACTACAATACTTACTTAAAAGATCGCTATGCATCACTGAAAGATTCTAATAAAGATTTGAGTTATCTGGAGTCACCGGAGTATTCAGATATGGAACTTTTCTTGACAGTTGCTAAGGAATTGGGCATTGAAGTTGAGGTTATTATTTTCCCGGTAAACGGGAAATGGAACGACTACACAGGAGTCTCAAGAGAAATGCGAGAAAAAACTTATAAAAAAATAGAAGATGTCGCAAAAAGCCATGGTGCAACCGTATTAAACTATGGAAACAGAGAGTATGATGATTACTTTTTATTTGACGTGATGCACGTTGGAGTGAAAGGATGGATGGAAGTTGAAAAAGAACTTTACAAATTTGCAAACCAAGCTAACTAACACACATCGTTTAATCTTGTGGACACTATTTTTCTATACGGTTATCTTGAGCATCGTGATTTACTGTTTTGTGACCGATTTTTCGAATATTCAAGAATTTATCTATAGTGAATTCTAAGATTGTATACAAAAAGGCCCTGGAACTAGGCATTGCTAGTCTTCAGGGCTTTTAGCTTATAGTTTATCGGCAATTTTTTGACTTAGAAATTGCCCAATCAAAGCACCCATCAAGGCGCCTAGGAGGATACTTACAACAAAGAGAAGGATTTTGTCCAACTCTGGAGCGACCATGATACGGTCAATGTATTCTTGGGATTTCCCACGCGCAAGTAAGGTAGCCACGTAAGCTTTGGGACGGATCCACATGAGGAAGATAGGACCACTTGTGCTAAAAGCAAAAACGAGGAAGGATAGGGTGTTTTTGATTCGATCTTTATAGTTGCCGAGACGAGCGATGGCATCTGCTGCAAGACCACAGGCGAGTCCTGGGAGAAAGGCACCAGCGCCATGCTTGCTAGCTAGGAAGAAAAGTGCCATAAAAAGTCCTAGAGTTGTAATAGCGCCAAAACGAGGGACCTTCGTCAAAAGAAGCATGTAGACACTGCCACCGACAAGGGCAGAAAAGGCAGGCGCGTAGAACATATTGCCTGTCTGGTCGACCAGGTGTCCTAGGAAGACTCCAATCCCCACACAGAGAAAGTAGAGGACGGCGGCTAAGAGGGTGGTTAAGATATTTTTCTTCATGAGAATCTCCTTGATGCGAATTAACAAAACCAATTGTATCACGCTTTTTGAGGATTGTAAATGGGAGTTCTATATTTTTGAAAACGTTTGAAATATGATATAATAGTTACATCGTTAGTTTAAGGAGAGTAGCATGGGAAAATTTCTAGAATTCGTCTTTAATCGTATCTTTTTGGGAATGATGGCGACGGCTTATTTCTGGCTATTAACACTAGCAGGAGGAGTGATCTTTGGTTTGGCCCCAGCTAGTGCAACTCTTATGAGTTTGTATGCAGAACATGGTTATACCTATCGAGCATACCATTTGAAGGAAGCTTGGGAATTGTATAAGAGCAATTTTGTCCAGAGTAATCTGACTTTCTATAGTTTTGTGTTTGTTGATCTTGTCCTAGTTTATGGTTTGTATCTTCTAGTTCAATTGCCCCACCAGACGATTTTCCACCTCTTGGCGACCTTTCTCAATGTCCTTGTAGTTGCTCTTGTCTTTCTAGCCTACACTGTTTCCTTGAAACTTCAGGTGTACTTTGATTTATCCTACAAAAATACCTTGAAACTGTCCCTTATCGGGATTTTCATGAGCTTACCTGCGATTGCCAAGGTTTTACTCGGGTCAGCTCTCCTTGTAGGAGTTGGTTATTATATGCCTGCCTTGCTCTTTTTTGTAGGAATTGGAATGTGGCATTTCTTTATCAGTGATATGTTGGAACCTATTTATGAAAGTATCCATGAAAAATTGGCGACAAAATAGAATGAAGCAGTTTTGGCTTCACTCTCTTTTACGGATTTATAGTTTGGTTATGATTGTGGTCATTGCCAGTTTTGCGATTATGCTATCGTATGCTGACTGGGATTCACGTGAGAAAGAGGCCCAACGGGTTGCTGAACGTGTGACCACTCGGACAGTGAGTGAAGTGGAATATTATCACAGAGAGTCAACTCAACTCGCTCAGTCTTTGGTTGAAAATCAAGCCCGAATTGAAGGAATTTACAAGTATTTCAGTCTTAGCACCCCAGACTATTTCTATTGGCAATTAGAGCGTAAAACTTCGCCTTATATTTCTGTATCCTTGTATGAAAATATTGATAATATCTATGTTCGGAATGATTTTGTGACTGGAGTGGCTATTGTCCTTCAGGACTATAAGGAAGTGTATGTTTCGACTAGAGAAAAACGTAGTGGAGAGAAAATTCCTGCGGAGGATTTTAAGCCGACAGCCAATAGTTTTGCCATTCCTGTTTCCGATCCTGTGTCTGACAAGGATTTAGGAGTGATCTATATTTCCCTATCCCCAGATGTTTTACATGGCGCTATTGACAATACTCGGGGTCATATCCCAATGGCTGTAACAGTAACTTCGCCTTTTGAGACTGAGATGTTCCATATTGGGGAGAAGGTATCAGCCGAGCGAGAAAACTGGTTTGTAGGTGTCACCTCTCACGGTTATCAGGTTCGAGTTGCTGTTCCTAAAAATTTTGTTCTTACAGGAGCTTTGACGAGCTCAGCTGTCATTATTGGGCTAAGTATTCTCTTTATCATCATTTTGTACGTGACCCTTAGACAGACTTTTTCAAATTACCAAAAGCAGGTCGTAGACCTAGTAGATTCGATCGAGGTGATTGCTCAAGGGGAAGAAGGCCTTCGAATCGATACCTCTGAAAAAGACCAAGAGTTGCTTCTCATTGCAGAAACAACCAATGATATGTTGGATCGCCTGGAAAAAAATATCCACGATATCTATCAGCTAGAGCTCAGCCAAAAAGATGCCAATATGCGAGCCCTACAGGCTCAAATCAATCCTCACTTTATGTACAATACTCTGGAGTTTTTACGGATGTATGCCGTCATGCAAAGTCAGGATGAACTGGCGGACATTATCTATGAATTTAGCAGCTTGTTACGCAACAATATCTCTGACGAGCGGGAAACGACCTTGAAGCAGGAGTTGGAATTTTGCCGAAAATATAGCTATCTCTGTATGGTACGTTATCCTAAATCCATTGCTTATGGTTTCAAGATTGCACCAGAATTGGAAGAAATGAGGATTCCAAAATTTACACTCCAACCATTAGTAGAAAACTACTTTGCCCATGGTGTTGATCATCGCAGAACGGATAATGTCATCAGTATCAAAGCCTTGAAGGACCAAGGATTCGTTGAAATCCTAGTGGAAGACAATGGTCGGGGAATGCCCGCTGAGAAACTAGCTAGCTTGCAAGAAAAATTAGCTCAACGAAGTTTTGAACACGAGGCAAGCTATAGTGGGGAGCGGCAATCAATTGGAATAGTAAATGTACACGAACGCTTTGTTCTCTACTTTGGGGATCGCTACCAAATCAGTGTAGAGTCAGCTGAACAAGAAGGTGTTCGTTACCATATCACTATCCAGGATGAATAGAAAGGGTAGAAATGTATAAAGTTTTATTAGTAGACGATGAGTACATGGTGACAGAGGGGCTCAAGCGATTAATCCCCTTTGAAAAATGGGATATGCAAGTCGTCGCAACAGCAAGTCACGCAGATGATGCATTGGACTACGTCAAAGAAAATTCAGTAGATGTGGTCATTTCCGATGTCAATATGCCAGATAAGACCGGACTTGAAATGATTAGGGAAATGAAAGAGCTACTTCCAGATACCTATTATATCTTGCTGTCAGGTTATCAGGAGTTTGAGTACGTCAAAAAAGCCATGAACCTTAGTGTCGTGGATTATCTGGTCAAGCCAGTAGACAAGGTGGAGTTGGGCAATTTATTAGAAAAGATTGCGCGACAGCTTCAAGAAAAGGTGGAACAAAGTCAGACCCTCAGTCAAGAATTAGATGAAGAAGGCTTTATCAGTTTCTTAGCAGGTAAAGACAGCTGGTGGATTGGTCTATCCAAGGAAACGCAAGGCTCTTTTACCATTCCTTACTATGTTTTGGGGCAAGACTGGCAGATTTTCATCTCCGATCAACCGCTCGATGGCATCGTCGTGACACCATTTGAAGCACCTTACCAACAGTCCTTTGAGAATTGGAAGATCAACGCTGAAAAAGCCCTCTTCTACGGTTCAGTTAATCTAGAAAAATCCGAGAGTTTGTTTGCCTATTACGAGCCGATTTATCGGGTGATTATCCAAGGGAATATCAATCAAATCATCGAGGAATTAACCCTGCTAGAGAAGGTTGTTTTAGAGAATACCCCGCGCGTGGCCATCACGAAGCAACTCTTCACCCAGTTTGTCATGGACGTCTTTCATTTGTTCGAACACCTAAAAGCAGATGATATGACGGAGATTGTCAAAGCCATCCATGCCATTAACTCCTTTGAAGAATTGGTTGCCTATATCAAAGAAACCTTGATCAAGTTCTTTGGCCAGTACCGCATGAATGAAAATGTGGTGAGCGTTCTGGAGGTGATTGGGCGTGATTATCAGAAAGAGCTCTCGCTTAAGGATATCAGCAAGGATCTCTTTATCAATCCTGTCTATCTCGGTCAGCTAATCAAGAGAGAAACCAATTCAACCTTTGCGGAATTGCTCAATAAACAGCGAATTAAGGCGGCGCAGCAACTCTTACTTTCGACCAGTGATAGCATCGAAGATATTTGCTATGCAGTTGGCTACAGTAATGTTGGATATTTCTACAAGGTTTTCCGTAAATTGTGCGGAAAATCACCGAAAGCTTATCGAAAACAAGTTGAAACCAGCTTGTAAAAGTTGTATTCCTGTACAAAAAATGCTATAATGTTCAAAATATCTTATGGAGGAAAACATGAAAAAGAATCCTATTTATCTTTGGGTTTTGTTAGTCCTATCAGCCCTCATTTCGGCTATGTCATTATTTGGAATCTTGAGTCCATTGCCAAGTAAAGATGCTCTTCGTGCTAGCCTGGCGAATAGCGGGACGCTCACTGCCCAGCAATTAGAAGACACGGTCAACTATACTTACAAAGTGTCAGAATCCTCTCACTCTATTTTTAATATGTCGTTGATTGTTTTATCTGCAATTTTAGTTGTAGTAGCCTTTGTGTTTCTCGTACGTAAAAACGTACAATTCGCAAACTATACTTATGTTGGCTATGTTTTACTAGCTATTGTTGGTTTGGTTTATAGCTATATGAACGTTCAAGATGCGGTTCAATTAATCAAAGATAGTGCCCTTGGCTTAGGAATGGGAGCATTAGCAAAAGGGACGAATATTTTGTTCATCATCATCAATGTTCTCTTTTTAGCCTTAGTCTTCTACAAGATGTGGCGCCAACAAAAGGACTTGGCTGAGGAAGTTGAAGCAGAAGAAGCTGCCTAAGTATTGACAAAAAAGAACTATCAAGTTACAATTTTGGTAGTTCTTTTTATATCGTAAACATAAAAATCGAGGTCAACATGAAAAAAATATCCTTAGTGTATATCAGTCTGAGTGGGAATACAGAGAGTTTTGTAACCCGACTCAAGGACTATCTCTTGTCCCAGTACGAAGGGATTGAGGTCCAAAAAATCCATATCAAGAACCTAGTCAAGGAAGGTCAAGAATTTTTTGAAATGGAACATCCCTATATCGCTTTCTTGCCGACCTATCTAGAAGGTGGAAATGGTGTCGATAACGGCGATGTTGAGATTTTAACAACTCCACTGGGCGACTTTATTGCCTATGGGGACAATGCTAGTAAGTGTTTTGGGGTAGTCGGTTCTGGTAATCGTAATTTTAACAATCAATACTGCCTGACAGCCAAGCAGTATAGCCAGCGCTTTGGCTTCCCGGTCCTAGCAGACTTTGAAATGCGTGGTATGCTGGGAGATATTAAAAAAGTCGCAGCGATTATCGCGGACTTGTATGAGTTAGAAACAGAAAAATAAAGTAGTACTGAGGGGCAGTTGAGATTTTCAACTGCTTTTGAGTATGCAAAAAGCACCCCCGTAAGGGTGCCATTTTATATACTATCCTGCTTTTCCGATGGCAAGTGCATAGATAAAGAAAATAGCAAAGCCAAAGAGGAAAATCAATCCTGCGATAGCGAGGAGTTTTAGCCAAGAAGAAAGATTTTTATTCTCACGTGTCACTAAAACATAGTTCAAAAGAGCGAAGAATGGTGTGGTTAGGAAAGAACCGATCATGGCAAAGCGAAGCATGGTGGAAACTTGACCAGCAAAGAATTTAATAATTACGATACCAATGATAGCGGTAATGGTCATCCAGATGTTCAAAGATTTGCGAGAATCTTCTTTTTGACTAATCAAGAGTCGTAGCGATTCCTGATTGACACGAGAGTAGCCATCGATAACGGTGATGACCGTTCCAAAGATACAAAGAAAGGCGATAAAGGTGATCAAATAACGGGACCATTCTCCAAGAACAGAGGCATACATACCTACGAATTGAGAGATGTATTTGGCTGAAGCGGCTTCAACTGCTTGTCCTGTAGGATACTGAATGAGTGCTCCGAGTGCTACAAAGAATACAGCCAGGATAGCAGTTCCAATGTAACCAACGTTAAAGTCGAAAAGAGCATCCTCTGTATTAAAGTTGACGGTCTTTTTCTTTTCAGCAGACCAGAGTGAGTTGATGGCTGAAATTTCAATAGGGGCAGGCATCCATCCTAGGAGGGAAACGATAAAAGGGAGGGCTGCCATTTGCCAAGGTGTCTTCTCGACAAAATCAGAGCTGTATTCTGGATGCTTAATTGCTGCAATGATAACTGCAAGAACAGTTGCAATAGTCAAAGCTGACATGATCCATTTTGCCATACCATCCAACAGTTTGTAGCCACCAAAGAGTAGCATGGCCCAAATGACTGCAACAAGGATGAGGGACCATTGAGTGATGTTAAGACCGATCATTGGAAAAGCGCTAGCGATGATGGCAGAGCAAAGGATAGCGACCCCGGCTGTGTTGACCATAGCAGAAAAGACATTGAGGATAAAGAAAATCCAGAGATAGAACTTGCCTTTTTCGGCGTAGCCTTCGACCAAGGTTTTACCAGTATCGGCAGTATATTCTGCACCAAAACGGAAAAATGGATATTTAAAAACATTGGCCAAGATAACTAAGAGGAGTAGTGACCAACCATAAGAACCACCAGCTTGAGTGGAGGATACGATGTGAGAACCTCCAACGGCGGCAGAAGCCATGAGGATACCTGGCCCCATTGCCTTTAGTTTGCTTGCCCAGGTTGACTGGTTTGATAACGTAACTTGTGACATAATAAACACTCCTATTTTTGAATTTTCAGAATAATCTGAATTGATAGCTACTATTCTACAAAAATCTTAAAAGAAATGCAAGACCATTTTGAAAAGATATAGAAAATTATAGAAAACTTTACATGCGTTAATGAAATTTCTCCAAGGGAAATATGGTAAGCCTAAAAAATCCGAGAAGAAAGCTTCTCGGATTTCGGTTATTTCAATTGATCTGTGACGTCTTTTGAGAGCAACATTCCCAGATGGTAAGTTTTATTGATATGTGCAATGACATCATTGATATTTTCAGTCGTGTGAATTTTCTCTTTGATGTCAGACCTAAATGTCTCGTCCTTCAAGAGTTGCTCTTGGTAGAGTCTTTGAAGTCTTTCCTTCTCGTACTTATTGAGCAGAAAAAGGAAAACCAAGCTAATTATAACGAGGATATAAGCATATTGACTCATAAGGTATCTCCCAGTATGATAAAGAAATAGTAGTGAATAGATCGAATTAGTGAAGCGCCTAACCAAATCTATGATAGGCTTTGACATTCGTTGCTTAGATTGACTTGCATTCAAGTGACTTGAAGATTACGACCAGCCCTTAAACCAATTAATAGATTTGATTGACCAATTTAGTGAGGTGTTTAGGCAAGTGTCTCTGGTTACGACGTAAAGAAACATAAATCGACAATATTTATGTTTCTTTACTAGTGAAGCGCCAAGCCAAATCCCTGATAGGATTTGGCGTTAGTTACTTATACTCTTCGAAAATCAAATTCAAACCACGTCAGCGTCGCCTTACCGTACTCAAGTACAGCCTGCGACTAGCTTCCTAGTTTGCTCTTTGATTTTCATTGAGTATTAGATTGCTTTACAATAAAGTGATTAAAAGATTACGACATGAGCCTAACCAAATCGATATTATTTGGTTAGGTGAATTAGTGAAGCGTTTAGGCAATTCGCCATATAGCGATTGCCGTCAAGAGACTAGGAGCTTTAGTTCCAGTCTCTTGTAACGATTTACATCTTCTCTGGCGCTTCTACTCCGAGCAAACGAAGAGCTTCTTTGAGGACGACTGCGGTTGCGTAGCTGAGGGCCAGACGACTGTCGCGCTCAGGACTTTCATCTAGGATACGTGTATGTGCATAGTACTTGTTGAAAGCTTGAGCCAGACTAATCGCAAATTTCGCAATGATAGAAGGTTCAAAATTATCTGCTGCACGATTGATAATACGCGGGAAGTCTTGGAGTAGTTTAATGATTTCCCAGCTTTCGGCATCATTCAGGCTGTAGTTGCCCGCTGTATCTGGTTTGAAATCGGCTTTGCGCAAGATAGATTGGATACGAGCGTAGGCGTATTGAACGTAAGGTCCAGTTTCTCCTTCAAAGGATACCATAGCTTCAAGGTCGAAGTCATATCCATTTGTACGGTCGGTCTTAAGATCATAGAACTTGATAGCCCCAACTCCAACAGCGTGGGCAACCTGGTCTTTATTTTCTAACTCAGGATTTTTCGCTTCGATTTGGGCCTTGGCACGACTAACAGCCTCAGCGATAGTCGGTTCTAGCAAGATGACATTTCCTTTACGAGTAGAGAGTTTTTTCCCTTCTTTTGTTACCAATCCAAACGGAACATGGACAATGTCTTGGCTCCAATCGTAGCCCATCTCTTGTAGTACTGCCTTGAGTTGTTTGAAGTGGGCAGATTGCTCTTGACCAACAACATAGATGGATTTTGCAAATTGGTATTCGTTTTTACGGTAAAGGGCTGCAGCCAAGTCACGTGTGATATAGAGAGTTGCACCATCAGATTTTTTGATAAGGGCTGGATGTTCAATTCCATATTTCTCAAGATTGACAACTTGAGCCCCTTCTGACTCAACAAGAAGTCCTTTTTCAGCGAGGATGTCTACAACAGCATCCATCTTATCATTGTAAAAGGCTTCTCCGTTGTAGCTGTCAAATTCGACTTGTAATTCATTGTAAAGGCGGTTAAATTCCACTAAACTTTCATCACGGAACCATTGCCAGAGAGCTAAGGCTTCCTCGTCTCCATTCTCCAGTTTACGGAACCATTCGCGTGCTTCTTCATCCAAGCTAGGGTCTTTTTCAGCTTCAGCATTAATGCGAACGTAGAGTTTAAGAAGTTCATCAATTGGATGTGCTTTAACGGCTTCCTCATTTCCCCATTTCTTGTAGGCAACGATCAACATTCCAAACTGTTTGCCCCAGTCTCCTAGGTGGTTGACCTTGACCGTTTGATAGCCAATCTTTTGGAAAATATGTGACAAGCTATCCCCGATAACCGTTGAACGCAAGTGCCCAATAGAGAATGGTTTAGCGATATTGGGACTAGACATATCGATAACGATATTTTCTTGCTTGCCAATGGTTTGGTCGGCATAGTGCTCTTTCTCAGTAATAACATCCTGTAATACCTGAGCCGAAATAGCAGATTTATCAAGGAAAAAGTTGACGTAAGGTCCTGTAGCAACAACCTTTTCAAAGGCTTGACTATTGATTTTTTCAGCAATATCTGCTGCAATCATTTGCGGAGCTTTACGCTCGACCTTTGCTAGAGAAAAGGCAGGGAAGGCGATGTCTCCCATTTCTGAGTTTTTAGGTGTTTCCAGTAAATTTAAAATAGCCTCTTGGTCCAGGCTATCAATGACGCTAGCCAACTCGCTAGCAATCAATTCTTTTGTATTCATAAGGGCTCCTTTTGGGCTTTTTTACTATTTTAACACAATTTACTACATTTTTTGAGAAAGAAAAGAATTTTTTTGAATTATCTAGTTTTTTTGGTATAATATAGTTATAAAATAAATGTAAAATTTGTTATAAATATTCACTTAAGAGGATAATATGAGAAAAAGAGAACGGCATCAATTGATTAAAAAGATGATCACCGAAGAAAAACTTGGGACACAAAAAGAGATTCAAGATCGTTTAGAAGCTCGTAATGTTTATGTGACACAAACGACTTTGTCGCGTGATTTGCGTGAAATCGGCTTGACCAAGGTTAAGAAAAATGATATGGTGTATTATGTACTAGCAAATGAGACAGATAAGATTGATTTAGTTGAGTTTTTGTCTCATCATTTAGAAGGAGTTGCAAGAGCAGAGTTTACCTTGGTACTGCATACCAAACTTGGGGAAGCTGCAGTCTTAGCAAACATTGTAGATGCAAACAAGGATGAATGGATTTTAGGAACGGTTGCTGGTGCTAATACCTTATTGGTTATTTGTCGAGACCAGCACGTTGCCAAGCTGATGGAAGATCGTTTGCTAGATTTGATGAAAGATAAATAAGGTCTTGGGAGTTGCTCTCAAGACTTATTTTTAGCAAGGAGAGACGGAAAATGGCAACAGAAAAGCTATCACCCGGCATGCAACAGTATGTGGATATTAAGAAACAATACCCAGATGCTTTTTTGCTTTTTCGGATGGGTGATTTTTACGAGTTGTTCTATGAAGATGCAATTAATGCAGCACAGATTTTAGAAATTTCCTTAACGAGTCGGAATAAAAATGCAGAAAATCCGATACCCATGGCGGGTGTCCCCTATCATTCTGCCCAGCAGTATATCGATGTTCTGATTGAGCAGGGCTATAAAGTTGCTATAGCTGAACAGATGGAAGATCCCAAACAAGCAGTTGGGGTTGTCAAGCGAGAGGTGGTTCAGGTCATCACACCTGGAACGGTCGTCGATAGCAGTAAGCCGGATAGTCAGAATAATTTCTTGGTTGCCTTAGATCGTGATGGCAGTCAGTTTGGTCTGGCTTATATGGATCTGGTGACGGGTGACTTTTATGTGACAGGTCTATTGGATTTCACGTTGGTTTGTGGGGAAATCCGTAACCTAAAGGCGCGAGAAGTGGTGCTGGGTTATGACTTGTCTGAGGAAGAAGAACAAATCCTCAGCCGTCAGATGAATCTGGTGCTTTCTTATGAGAAAGAAGGCTTTGAGGACCTTCATTTACTGGATCCACGACTGGCAGCTGTGGAGCAAGCGGCAGCTAGTAAGCTCCTCCAGTATGTTCACCGTACCCAGATGCGAGAATTGAACCATCTCAAACCAGTTATCCGCTATGAAATCAAAGATTTCTTACAGATGGACTATGCGACCAAGGCTAGTCTGGATTTGGTTGAGAATGCCCGTTCAGGCAAGAAGCAAGGCAGTCTTTTCTGGCTTTTGGATGAAACCAAAACGGCTATGGGCATGCGCCTTTTGCGCTCTTGGATTCATCGTCCTTTGATTGATAAGGAGCGAATCGTCCAACGTCAAGAGGTGGTGCAGGTCTTTCTTGACCACTTCTTTGAGCGTAGTGATTTGACAGACAGTCTCAAGGGTGTTTATGATATCGAACGTTTGGCTAGTCGGGTTTCTTTTGGCAAGACCAATCCCAAGGATCTCTTGCAATTGGCGACCACCTTATCCAGTGTACCACGGATTCGTGCGATTTTAGAAGGCATGGAGCAACCTGCCCTGGCCTATCTTATCAAACAGTTAGATGCCATCCCTGAGTTGGAGAGCTTGATTAGCGCAGCGATTGCTCCTGAAGCTCCTCACGTGATTACGGAAGGGGGCATTATCCGTACGGGATTTGATGAGACCTTAGACAAGTACCGTCGTGTACTCAGAGAAGGGACTAGCTGGATTGCTGAGATTGAGGCTAAGGAGCGGGAAAACTCTGGCATCAGCACGCTTAAGATTGACTACAATAAAAAAGATGGCTACTATTTCCATGTGACTAATTCGCAACTGGGAAATGTGCCAGCCCACTTTTTCCGCAAGGCAACACTGAAAAACTCAGAACGCTTTGGTACCGAAGAATTAGCCCGTATCGAGGGAGATATGCTGGAGGCGCGTGAAAAGTCAGCCAACCTAGAATATGAAATCTTTATGCGCATCCGTGAGGAAGTCAGCAAGTACATCCAGCGTTTGCAGGCTTTAGCCCAAGGAATTGCAACGGTTGATGTCTTGCAAAGTCTGGCGGTTGTGGCTGAAACCCAGCATTTGATTCGACCGGAGTTTGGAGACGATTCACAAATCGATATCCAGAAAGGGCGCCATGCTGTCGTTGAAAAGGTTATGGGAGCTCAGACCTATATTCCTAACACTATTCAGATGGCAGAAGATACGAGTATTCAGCTAATCACAGGGCCAAACATGAGTGGGAAGTCTACTTATATGCGCCAGCTAGCCATAACTGCGGTTATGGCCCAGCTGGGTTCTTATGTGCCGGCAGAAAGCGCCCATTTGCCGATTTTTGATGCCATCTTTACCCGTATCGGAGCAGCAGATGACTTGGTTTCAGGTCAATCAACCTTCATGGTAGAGATGATGGAGGCCAACAATGCCATTTCGCATGCGACCAAGGATTCCTTGATTCTCTTTGATGAGTTAGGACGGGGAACTGCGACTTATGACGGGATGGCTCTTGCCCAATCCATCATCGAATACATTCATGAACATATCGGAGCCAAGACCCTCTTTGCGACTCACTATCATGAGTTGACCAGTCTGGGGTCTAGTCTGGAACACTTGGTCAATGTTCACGTGGCAACCTTGGAGCAGGATGGGCAGGTCACCTTCCTTCACAAGATTGAACCAGGGCCAGCTGACAAATCCTACGGTATCCATGTGGCTAAGATTGCTGGCTTACCAGCAGAACTTTTAGCAAGAGCGGATAAGATTTTGACTCAACTGGAGAGTCAAGGGACGGAAAGTCCTGCTCCTATGAGAGAAACAAGTGCTGTCACAGAGCAGATGTCACTCTTTGATGCGCCTGAAGAGCATCCTATTCTAGCAGAATTAGCTCAACTGGATGTTTACAATATGACACCTATGCAGGCTATGAATGTCTTGGTTGAGCTCAAACAAAAATTATAAAAAGAGCCCATTCACATTTTTGTGAGTGGGCTTTTTCTCTATTACTTTTTATGGGCCAAGAGTTGATTGATGTGGTCTACTTTTTTTGCTTCTCTTTTATAGAGAATAATCCAGATGATGAGGTAGACGATCGCAAACTCTGGAATGAGCTGGAGATAGAAGGTCCAGTGGAAGGGGAACCAACCAGCCAGAGTTGCCAGTGGGACAAAGCCAGCCAGCATGAGGAAGAAATGGGAAAGTGTGGCACGGAGCAGGCTCCAGTCACGATTGAATAAGCGGCTGCCAAAGCTAAAGAGAACGCCGATAGCTGACCAGATAATCGTGCAGTAGAGCAAGACCAGGGCACCATGAACCTGATGTTGAACCATCACTTGGCCGATAAGAGACTCGGGACTCAGTGGGGCATAGGTATTTGGTGCATAAATGAGTGAAAAAAGGATAGAGAGGATGAGGCCGATAAGTACACCAGCGGCTGCATCGTGAAAGATTTGTTTTTTCATAGTTCTAATTTCTCCTTGATGGTTTTTAGGTAGCGGCGTGAAGAGTAGGTGAAGCTTTCGTTTTTCAAGAAAATTTCAACCAGACCGTTGGGCGTGAGCTTGAGATGAGAGATGGAGTCGATATTGACGATTTCAGATTGGGAAATTTGAATAAAAGTGGTCGGCAGAATTTCAAGAACTTGATAGAGCCGCAAATCAATGCTGTAGGTCTGACTCGACGTTTCTGCTAGAACCTTTCGATTCTCGATATAGAAGCGCTGAATCTTACCAATTTCAACTAGATAGACCTGATCATCAATCTTTCCTTTGATTGTTTCTTTTTGGTCAAGATTTTCAGCAAATTCGATGACTTTTTGGACTTTTTTGGTTTCTTGAGGTGCTTGGACAATCAGTTTTTCCTCCTCGTAAAACTCGCTAATCTGTAGTTCTACTTTCATAAATTTCTCTCCTTACATTTCATACAAAATTGTGATCACTTCCTGTACACCTTTATTAAACACTATTTTACGGCCCGTGGCAAGAGCTTTTGACTATGTGGAGAGATTTGGAGTCTATGTGGTATTTGCTTTTTCTGATAGTATCTGAAATATGGTATAATAGCACTAATCAATTTCTAGGAAAATAGATACAGAAAGGGGCTGAAAGATGTCTCATATTATTGAATTGCCAGAGGTGCTGGCAAACCAGATCGCGGCAGGCGAGGTCATTGAACGTCCTGCCAGTGTGGTTAAAGAGTTGGTAGAAAACGCCATTGACGCAGGCTCTAGTCAGATTATCATTGAGATTGAGGAAGCCGGTCTTAAGAAGATTCAAATCACCGATAATGGTCATGGAATTGCTCACGATGAGGTGGAGTTGGCCTTGCGTCGCCATGCGACCAGTAAGATAAAAAATCAAGCAGACCTCTTTCGGATTCGGACGCTCGGTTTTCGTGGTGAAGCCCTTCCTTCTATCGCTTCTGTCAGTGTCTTGACTTTGTTGACGGCGGTGGATGGTGCGAGTCATGGGACCAAGCTCGTTGCGCGTGGGGGAGAAGTCGAAGAAATTATCCCAGCGACAAGTCCTGTGGGGACCAAGGTTTGTGTGGAGGACCTCTTTTTCAATACACCTGCCCGCCTCAAGTATATGAAGAGCCAGCAAGCGGAGCTGTCTCATATCATTGATATTGTCAACCGTCTGGGCTTGGCCCATCCAGAGATTTCTTTTAGTTTGATTAGTGATGGCAAGGAAATGACACGGACAGCGGGGACTGGGCAATTGCGTCAGGCCATTGCAGGGATTTATGGTTTGGCGAGTGCGAAAAAGATGATAGCCATTGAGAACTCGGATCTGGACTTCGAAATTTCAGGTTTTGTGTCCTTGCCTGAGTTGACTCGGGCCAACCGCAACTATATCAGCCTCTTCATCAATGGCCGTTATATCAAGAACTTCCTGCTCAATCGTGCAATTCTTGACGGCTATGGCAGTAAGCTCATGGTAGGCCGTTTTCCACTGGCTGTCATTCACATCCATATCGACCCTTATCTAGCGGATGTCAATGTGCATCCGACCAAGCAAGAAGTGCGAATTTCCAAGGAAAGAGAGCTAATGGCGCTGCTTTCAGAGGCTATTTCAAATAGTCTCAAGGAACAAGCCTTGATACCTGATGCTTTAGAAAATCTTGCCAAGTCGACCGTGCGTAATCGTCAAAAGGTAGAGCAGACCATTCTCCCACTCAAAGAAAATACGCTTTACTATGAAAAAACAGAACTCTCAAAACCTAGTCAAGCTGAGGTGGCTGATCATCAGGTTGAATTAACTGAGGAAGGGAAAGATTTGACCTTATTTGCCAAGGAAACCTTGGACCAGCTGACCAAACCAGCAAAACTGCATTTTGCAGAGAGAAAGCCTGCTAACTACGACCAACTAGACCATCCAGAGTTAGATCTTGCTAGCCTCGATAAGGCTTATGACAAGCTGGAGCGAGAAGAAGCATCCAGCTTCCCAGAGTTGGAGTTTTTCGGGCAAATGCACGGCACTTATCTTTTTGCCCAAGGGCGAGATGGACTCTACATCATAGACCAGCACGCAGCTCAGGAACGAGTTAAGTACGAGGAATACCGTGAAAGCATCGGCAATGTTGACCAGAGTCAGCAACAACTCCTAGTGCCCTACATCTTTGAATTCCCAGCGGATGATGCCCTCCGTCTCAGGGAAAGAATGGCGCTTTTGGAGGAAGTGGGCGTCTTTTTGGCAGAGTACGGAGAAAATCAATTTATCCTGCGTGAACATCCTATTTGGATGGCAGAGGAGGAAATCGAGTCTGGCATTTATGAAATGTGCGACATGCTGCTCTTGACCAAGGAAGTTTCGATTAAGAAATACCGAGCAGAGCTGGCTATTATGATGTCCTGCAAACGGTCTATCAAGGCCAACCATCGCATCGATGACCATTCAGCCAGACAACTCCTTTATCAGCTCTCTCAATGTGACAATCCCTATAACTGTCCCCACGGACGTCCCGTTTTGGTGCATTTTACCAAGTCGGATATGGAAAAGATGTTCCGACGTATTCAGGAAAATCATACCAGTCTTCGTGAGTTGGGGAAATATTAAGAACACAAAAAGCCTTTGTTTTTCCAAACAAGGCTTTTTAGCTTTTCTAAGGTGGAAACTTTGATTGAGCATGGCTTACTTGACATGAGGTTTACACTTGCTTGACAAGACCAGTCCTATCAAAGTATTGAAAAATATGAATCAATTGACTCAAGGTTTCGCAGAGTTGTCTTGGTTTGAAGGATTCTCAGGACCAATCACCTTATCAAGATAATGTTGTTTGGTTTTGAGAGCCTTGTTGATAGCAACTGCAGACGCAATCAAGAGAACGAAGGTCAGCCAGATCCAAGCGGTGAATTCGGCTGGAAAACTAGAACCAGCTAAAAAGAGATAGATAGCCAGAGCCGATACGAAAATATAAATCACCTGCCAGAGAACAAAGGATTTAACTTCTTTATAGTATTTGTCCTTGCCTTCTTCCAAGATCACTTCTGTGGAACCTTTTTCATAGTTTTCATCCAGTAAGAGATAGTCAGTTGTCACTTGAAAAATCTTGCTTAATTCAATGATTTTTTCGATTTCAGGAAGGACTTGTCCAGACTCCCATTTGGAGATACTTTGCCGAGAAACATTGATTTGTTCTGCTAGCTTTTCCTGGGACCAACCTTTTTCCTTTCTGAGCTCAAATAGTTTTTCTGCGAGTTTCATCATTCCACCCTCCTTTTTCTACCTCTATCCTAACAATTTTTACTTATAATGAGAATACAATCTCCTGTACTTTTTGTCAACCAGAGGTTGCACCTTTTGTTGCAGTCTGTCTTGGGGAAATATGGTATACTAGATAGGCAAAATAATGGAGAAAAAACTATGTACGAATATCTAAAAGGAATCATTACCAAAATCACTGCCAAATACATCGTCCTTGAGGCGAATGGTATCGGTTATATCTTGCATGTAGCCAATCCCTATGCTTACTCAGGTCAGGTTAATCAAGAGACCCAGATTTATGTGCACCAAGTTGTCCGTGAGGACGCGCATCTGCTCTACGGTTTTCGATCAGAAGATGAGAAAAAACTCTTTCTTAGTCTGATTTCGGTTTCTGGGATTGGTCCTGTGTCAGCTCTTGCTATTATCGCTGCCGATGACAATGCTGGCTTGGTTCAGGCGATCGAGACTAAGAACATCACCTACTTGACTAAGTTCCCTAAAATTGGCAAGAAAACAGCCCAGCAGATGGTGCTAGACTTGGAAGGTAAGGTAGTTGTGGCTAGCGATGACCTTCCTGCCAAGGTGGCAGTGCAAACCAGCGCTGAAAACCAAGAACTGGAAGAAGCCATGGAAGCCATGTTGGCACTGGGCTACAAGTCGACTGAGCTCAAGAAAATCAAGAAATTCTTTGAAGGAACGACAGATACAGCTGAGAACTATATCAAATCGGCCCTTAAGATGTTGGTAAAATAGGAGAATAATATGACAAAACGCTGTGGTTGGGTTAAAATGAACAATCCTTTATATGTGGCCTATCATGATGAAGAGTGGGGTCAACCCCTTCATGATGACCGTGCTCTTTTTGAGTTGTTGTGTTTGGAAACTTACCAGTCGGGTCTATCTTGGGAAACGGTACTAAACAAACGCCAAGGATTCCGAGAAGTCTTTTACAACTACCAAGTTCAACGTGTCGCGGAAATGACAGATGGCGAGTTGGAAGCCTTGTTAGAGAATCCAGCCATCATCCGAAATCGTTCCAAGCTCTTTGCGACACGTGCCAACGCCCAAGCATTTTTGCAAGTCCAGAAAACCTACGGCTCTTTTGACGCTTATCTCTGGTCCTTTGTTGATGGAAAAACGATTGTAAATGATGTTCCTGACTATCGCCAGGCACCTGCTAAAACAGCCTTGTCTGAAAAATTAGCCAAAGATCTCAAAAAACGGGGTTTCAAGTTCACAGGCCCAGTTGCCGTTTTATCTTTTCTTCAGGCTGCAGGTCTGGTTGATGACCATGAGAATGATTGTGAGTGGAAAAACGGAAATTAGTGAGCCCAAGCGTCTAACTATCTGAGAAAATAGAAAAAGCTGAGAAAATTATCTCAGCTTTTTGATTATATGCTAGTAACTTTTATAGTGCAGTAAGAAATGTCAGTCCACCTAAGACAACGCCAGCTGAGTTTGGAATAATTAGTATCCAATCCTTCTTAGGCTCTTTTGTCCATCCGTAAATAACCCAAATTAAACAAGATACTGCTGCGGATAAAGGCTGGAATGGTTGAGCTTTGTTGCCTTGTAAATTGGCAAAAATTTGTGGGATGTAGGCGATAAATACAATAATCCCGATAAAGGCTCCAATTGAACCGACAATTTGATTTATTTTTTGTTTAGTCATATACACCTCCTTTAAAAAGATATCATAGAAATAAGCAAAATGCAATAAATTCAGACACAAATTGTAACGAAAATCAATACCAAAGCACAAAAATGGAGAAATTGTTTATTTTTTGTTATCGTCAAAGCGAATGACTTGCTTCTGTGTATCCACATAAGCGTGAACGCCAAAGGGCACAATGGCTCTTGGAGTTGCGTGACCGACATTCAGATTATAGACAATCGGGATATTGCTGTCAATGATATCCAGTAGTGCCTCTTTATAGTCGTCATAGAAAGTTTCATCCATAGGTTTTCCTACCAAGAGTCCGCTGATGACCTCAAATACCCCAGTTTCTTTCAAAGCCAGCAACATCTTTTTGAAATCCTCAGGCTCAGGCTTTTCTTCGCTTGTCTCTAGCAAGAGGATCTTTCCTTCCCAGTCGGATAAGTCAGGGAAAAGTTTGTATTTTTGGCAGAGCTCCGTGCTATCTACGTATCGAGAGTTGTCAAAGATATCGTAGAGGGATTCGAGGCAACCACCGAGGATTTCTCCCTCGAACTGGGCATTTCCTTGTAACAAGTCAAAACCAGTATTTGTATGATTGATACGAGGTGTTCCTAGAGCCTTGGGACTGAAGTCAGTTCGTTCCTCATACCAAACGTGACTAGGACGGATTTCTGAGATTCTTCCCGTCTCGATCAATTCTTTAAAGTAGTGAAGGCTATAGGCTAGCATTTCTTTGTCTAATTCACAAATGTCTGCTAAAAAGGATTGACCATAAAAAGTCTTGATTCCTAGTTTATGCAACATGAGATGGTTCATGGTTGTATCTGAGAAGCCAAGAAAAATCTTTTGTCGAATAACCTTTTCTAGTTGGCCATTTTCAAAAAGGTAGGGCAACAAACGATAGGTGTCGTCTCCACCGATGGCGCATAGGATCATGTCGATGCTATCATCAGAAAAGGCCTGAATCAAATCCTCCGCACGCGCTTCAGGATGGTCCTTGATAAAGTCTAATCCTTTTAACGAATGGGGCAAAAGGATAGGATTGAGTCCCAAATCCTTGAGACGTTGGACACCCAAGTCCACTTCGTGTTTGACAAAATCCTCTCCGATAACACCACTAGACAAACTAACAATACCAATAGTAGAAACCATATCTCATCCTCCTAGAAATTGATTGAGCCTATTTTATCACAAAAGATGAGAGAAAACTATAAGAATGAGATTCAGAAGTGCTATTGGAACTCAAGAAAGCAAGCAAAAAAGCAACCACCTGTGCAGTTGCTTTTCGTTTTTCTAATCTCTAATCTCACTAGATATGAGTTACTTGGTCAACTCTTGATTATAGGAGAGGGCTAAATCAATCCAGTAAGGCAGTTCTTTTTGACCTTCGATATCTAGGTCTATATAGCCATGATAAGGTCGACCTCTCATCAATGTAGTATGAGCTCCTGTTCGGGGTAGAACTTGCTTTTCCATTTCTTTGCCAATTCTCACCATAACCAGCTCGTCTTTTCTGGAACTGACTGTAAGGACCATTTTCCCACGAATCATAAAGGCCAGGCCACCAAACAGTTTCTTTTCTTCTAACTCTTCTTCGAAAATTTGGGGAGGAAGTTTGAGTGCTAGAATTTTTCGAATCTGCTGAGCTAAGGATTGACTATATGCCATAGCTTTTCACTTTTCTTAATAACGGGATGGTCCCGCACTTGCGCTTCGGATATTGAAGCGTTTCTTGAGATAGAAGCGAAGGGCGAGAAGGACAGCTCCTAGGATAGCCAAAGGCAATGGAGCAAGGACTGGATTGAGGCTGGCTGGTAGGAAGCTTGTTGCAAAGAAGACAACCAACCAAAGGACCATGGAGGCCAGGATGACGAGGATTGATTTCCAGAATGGAGGACGCTGGCTACGGTCTGTGTCTGGTCCATAATACTGGTAGACAAAGTAGTACATCAAGTAGAAGGCAAGTCCTCCTACAAGTCCAACCAACAAGAGGGTAATCAACCCATAGCCAATAGCTTGATCTGTAGAGAAGAAGGTAGTCAGGGCGCTAATCAATGCAAAGAGGCTGGTGATGAAAAGGGCTGAGTCCATAATCATGAGTTTTGGATCGTCATTTTCTTTTGGATGCTCTTTTTCATATTGCTCCTTGGCAGTGAAGCTGTGAGCCCAGTGGGTTGGAGCTCCATAGAGGGAACGAGCGGTCGTTCCTTTGGTTTGTTCTTCAAGGATTTTAGGAATGACTTCCTCAAAGACAGCCTTGATTTCAGCGTCTGTTTTACCATCTTTGATGAATTGTTGGGTAGCGATGTGGATAAATTCTTGGTTTTTTTTGGTTAGTTTTTGTAAATCAATCTGAGACATAGGGATTCCTCTTAGAACCATTTTTTATGGATGAGATAGAGAGTGAGCGAAACACTCATAGCAAAGGCGATAAAGACGATTAACCAGAAGGCGTGAGGTTCACCGTTTAGAGGGATTTCATTATCCTTGAAGTTCATCCCGTAGGCTGAGAAAATCATGGTTGGGACAGACATGACAATGGTTACGAGAGCCAGAGTTTTCATGATGTTGTTCTGGTTGTTGGAAATGATAGAGGCAAAGGTCTCTGTCATAGAGTGAAGGACGTTTCCATAGATATCTGCCATCTCGATGGCCTGTTGGGTTTCAATCAGGGTATCTTCGAGCAGGTCTTCGTCTTCTAGGTATTTCTTGATATTGCTGGTTGCGCTGGTCAATTTCTTAATCACGCGCTCGTTCGTCTTAAGTGAGGCCTTGAAATAGACGATGGTCTTTTCCAATTCCATGAGCTCGATCAGCTCTTCGTTTCGAGTGGACTTGTGAAGTTGACTTTCAATTTGTTCACTCTTACGGTCAATCGAACGAAGGGCAGTCAGGTAAAGCTCAGCATTGCGATAAAGGAGTTGAAAGATAAAGCGTGACCGCATGAAAGTGTAGAAGTTACGCAGCTTGCGGTTGATGAAGACATCGAGAACTGGGAGGGATTCCAAGCAGGTAGTGATAATGGTTTCCTCGGTGATGATAATCCCCAGCGGAATTGTTACATAGTAGGTGCGGTTGTTTCTCTCCTCTGTGATGGGGACGTCCACGATGATCAAAGTATACTCGTCTTCAATCGTAATACGAGACATTTCTTCCGCATCAAGCGGTGCTCGAAGGTCGGCGATATCAATGTCAAAGGCATTAGCAATTTCCAACGACTCATTTTGTGTAGGATTGACGAGGTTGATCCAAGTACCCGGTTCAAGCGTGTCGATCTCTTTAAATTCAGTCGTTGTTGAGAGAAAAACTTGTTTCATATCCCCTATCCTTTCCTACTATTTCAGTGATTCATTTTTTGCACCGTACTATTATACTATAAAAACAGCTTTTTGGGTAATAGAATTTCACATTTTTTGGTATAATGGAAAGCAATAATGGACTAGAAAGAACAAAGATGCAAGATAAAATTGTGATTCATGGGGCGCGTGCCCATAACTTAAAAAATATCGATGTGGAGATTCCGCGAGACAAGTTGGTTGTCGTGACCGGTTTGTCAGGGTCTGGGAAATCCAGTCTGGCCTTTGATACCCTCTATGCGGAGGGCCAACGTCGCTATGTAGAGAGTCTATCAGCCTATGCTCGACAATTCTTGGGAAATATGGAGAAACCTGATGTGGATGCCATTGATGGCCTCAGCCCAGCTATTTCCATCGACCAGAAAACCACCAGCAAAAACCCTCGTTCGACCGTGGGAACCACGACTGAAATCAATGACTATCTGCGTCTCCTCTACGCACGTGTGGGGACGCCTTACTGTATCAACGGGCACGGGGCTATCAAGGCTTCTTCTGTAGAGCAAATCGTGGATAAGGTCTTGGAATTGCCAGAACGTCAGCGCCTGCAAATATTAGCTCCTGTCATTCGTAAGAAAAAAGGGCAACATAAGAGCGTCATTGAAAAGATTCAGAAAGATGGCTATGTTCGTGTTCGTGTGGATGGGGAAGTTTATGATGTGACCGAAGTGCCAGAGTTGTCCAAGAGCAAGCAACACAATATCGATGTTGTGGTTGACCGTATTGTCATCAAGGAGGGCATCCGTAGCCGTCTCTTTGACTCAATCGAGGCTGCCCTTCGTATCGCAGAAGGTTATGTGATTATCGACACTATGGACGATTCGGAGTTGCTATTCTCTGAGCACTATGCCTGTCCAGTTTGTGGTTTTACCGTACCTGAGCTAGAGCCTCGTCTCTTCTCCTTCAATGCTCCTTTCGGCTCTTGTAGTGAGTGTGACGGTTTGGGTATCAAGCTAGAAGTGGATACTGATTTGGTAGTGCCAGACGCCAGCAAAACTTTGCGTGAGGGAGCCTTGGCACCTTGGAATCCTATCTCATCTAACTACTATCCAAACATGCTAGAGCAGGCCATGACAGCCTTTGGAGTAGATATGGATAAGCCCTTTGAGGACTTATCAGAAGAAGATAAAAACTTGATTCTCTATGGGTCTGATGGCAAGGAATTCCATTTCCACTATGAAAATGAATTTGGTGGAGTGCGCGATATTGACATCCCTTTTGAGGGGGTTGTCAATAATATCAAGCGTCGTTACCATGAAACTAACAGTGATTACACGCGCACCCAGATGCGCCTCTACATGAATGAGCTAACCTGCGGAACTTGTCACGGCTATCGTCTCAATGACCAGGCCTTGTCTGTCCGTGTGGGTGGGGAGCAAGGACCACATATCGGTGAAATCTCAGACCTGTCTATCGCAGACCATTTGGAATTAGTGAGCCAGTTGACCTTGTCTGAAAATGAAGCCATCATTGCCCGTCCTATTCTCAAGGAAATCAAGGATCGCTTGACCTTCCTCAATAACGTGGGACTTAACTATCTGACCCTGTCGCGTTCAGCAGGAACTCTTTCAGGTGGTGAGAGTCAGCGAATTCGCTTGGCAACCCAGATTGGGTCCAACTTATCAGGTGTCCTTTATATCCTGGATGAGCCGTCGATTGGTCTTCACCAGAGGGATAATGACCGCCTGATTGCCAGTTTGAAAAAGATGCGTGACTTGGGCAATACTCTCATCGTAGTGGAACACGACGAAGATACCATGCGTGAGGCGGATTATCTAATTGACGTTGGTCCGGGTGCCGGTGTTTTTGGTGGAGAGATTGTTGCTGCAGGAACACCCAAGCAGGTGGCTCGTAACAGCAAGTCTATCACAGGCCAGTACTTGTCAGGTAAACGAGCGATTCCAGTGCCAGCAGAGCGCCGTGCTGGAAATGGTCGTTTTATCGAAGTGACAGGAGCGCGTGAGAACAACTTGCAAAATATCACTGCTCGCTTCCCACTAGGAAAATTCATTGCGGTGACAGGGGTATCGGGTTCAGGGAAATCGACCTTAATCAACAGTATCCTCAAAAAAGCCATTGCTCAAAAACTTAACCGTAATTCAGACAAACCTGGTAAGTTTAAGACGATTACAGGGATTGAGCATGTAGACCGCTTGATCGACATTGACCAGAGCCCTATCGGACGAACGCCGAGGTCTAACCCTGCTACCTATACGGGAGTTTTTGATGATATACGTGACCTCTTTGCTCAGACAAACGAAGCCAAGATTCGAGGCTACAAAAAGGGGCGTTTCAGTTTTAACGTTAAGGGGGGGCGTTGTGAAGCCTGCTCGGGTGACGGGATCATCAAGATTGAGATGCACTTTTTGCCTGATGTTTACGTGGCTTGTGAAGTCTGCCATGGGACTCGCTACAACAGTGAAACCCTTGAAGTTCGCTACAAGGAAAAAAATATCTCGCAGGTTTTGGACATGACCGTCAATGATGCGGTGGAATTCTTCCAACATATTCCAAAAATTCAACGCAAACTTCAGACCATCAAGGATGTGGGGCTGGGCTATGTAACGCTAGGGCAACCGGCTACCACCCTTTCTGGAGGAGAAGCCCAGCGTATGAAGTTGGCTAGCGAACTCCATAAACGCTCGACAGGAAAATCTTTCTACATTCTGGATGAGCCAACTACAGGGCTTCATACCGAGGATATCGCTCGCTTGCTTAAAGTCTTGGCTCGCTTTGTCGACGATGGAAATACAGTCCTCGTCATTGAGCACAATCTGGATGTCATCAAGACGGCAGACCATATTATTGACCTAGGACCTGAGGGCGGTGTCGGTGGTGGAACCATCATTGCAACAGGAACTCCAGAAGAAGTAGCGGCCAACGAAGCCAGCTACACAGGACACTATTTGAAAGGAAAGTTACATCATGAATAAACGTGTACAAGCATTTCTAGCTAAAATGCAAGAAAAAGAACTAGATGGCATCATCATCAACAACCTTAAAAACGTCTATTATTTGACTGGTTTTTGGGGCTCAAACGGAACAGCCTTCATCAGCCGTGACCGTCAGGTCTTGGTGACAGACTCTCGCTATATCATTGCAGCTAAGCAAGAAGTGACAGGTTTTGAGATTGTGGCTGACCGCGATGAATTGGCTGTTATTGCAGGCATTGTTAAGGATATGGGCTTGTCTCGTATCGGTTTTGAGGACGAGATTTCGGTCTCTTATTACCACCGTATGCAGGCTGCTTTTACAGGAATCGACTTGCTTCCGCAGACTCAGTTTGTTGAAGCGCTTCGTATGATTAAGGATGAAGCGGAGATTGCGACTATTCGCAAGGCTTGTTCCATCTCAGACCAAGCTTTCCACGATGCACTTGACTTTATCAAACCTGGAAAGACTGAAATTGAGATTGCCAACTTCCTTGACTTCCGCATGCGGGAGCTAGGAGCATTTGGCTTATCCTTTGATACAATCCTAGCAAGTGGTATCAACTCTTCCAAACCCCATGCCCATCCAATGCACAAACCAGTAGAGCTAGGAGAAGCAATTACCATGGACTTCGGCTGTCTCTACGATCACTATGTCAGCGATATGACACGGACCATTTATCTAGGTCATGTCAGTGACGGGCAAGCAGAAATCTACAACACAGTTTTGAAAGCCAACCAAGCTCTGATTGACCAAGCCAAGGCAGGTCTAGGTTTCCGTGACTTTGACAAAATCCCTCGTGATATCATTGTGGAAGCAGGCTATGGAGAATACTTTACACATGGTATCGGACACGGTATCGGACTGGACATCCACGAAGAACCCTACTTTAGCCAAACTTCCAAAGAAGCCATTAAATCTGGTATGGTCTTGACTGATGAACCGGGCATTTATATTGAAGGTAAATACGGGGTTCGTATTGAAGATGATATCCTGATTACAGATAACGGTTGTGAGTTATTGACACTTGCTCCAAAAGAATTGATTGTTATCTAAAAAATGAGATAAATCGTTGACTTTTATATTTTAAAGGTTTATACTGATAGACGAAAACGGTAGGTGAGGCTACCATAGGGATACGGATGACTACCGCAAAGCAGTGGAGACACTACTCGTTGGTCAACAGTCCTGGTCGCGAAGGCCAAAACTAAGCTCATTTCATTGCCCTATGGAGTTAAAGCTTGAACGAAAAACAGATAATTAGTTTTTTAATCCTGCCATAAAATGGCAGGATTTTCTACTGTTTTAGAACAGGGAAAGGAGACAGACGATGCAAATTGACGACCACCCAGAACCGCACATACACAGCCAATCGCTGATTTGTGTCGTTCTGCCCTTATAAAGTGATTGGTCTCTGTGTATGAAACACATCATTCATACAGATAGGAGAAACCAATGAAAACTACAAAAGAAAGACTAGCAGCAGCTATTCATACACCTTTAAACGAAACTCTATCTTTTTATAAGACAAGTCTAACAGGCTTGACTGAGGAACAGATAGAAAAGAATCGTGATTTATATGGTGAAAACACCATCACCAAGGGTCAGGAAGACAGTATCCTCAAAAAAATTTACGAATCTATTATCAATCCATTTACAATCATCCTCCTGGTCATCGCTATGATCTCCATGGTGACAAACGTCTGGTTGGCGAAGCCTGGGCAAGAAGATCCGACGACCTCTATCATCATCGTTGTCCTAGTCCTCATTTCTGGTGGCATTCGATTTGTCCAAGAACTGCGAAGCGACAAAGCTGCGACCAATCTTTCAAAAATGATTGTGAATACAGCTACGGTTATTCGCGAAGGCCAGAGTTTAGAGATCGCAATTGAAGATTTGGTCGTTGGAGATATAGTCAAATTGAGTGCTGGGGATATGATTCCGGCAGACCTCCTTTTGATTGAATCACGTGATTTCTTTGTTCAACAGTCTGGTTTGACGGGCGAAAGTGATTCGGTTGAAAAATTGGCTTTGTCAAAAATGAGTCAGTCAAATTTTGATAGTCTGCTAGAAGCAGAAGCACTCGCCTTCATGGGAACCAACGTGATATCAGGAAGCGCCAAGGCTCTGATTCTAGCAGTTGGTGATGACACCATGATGGGGGAAATAGAGCAGACTCTCAATACTTATGACGAGCCCACCTCTTTCGAACGGGATATGAACAGTATCTCCTGGCTCTTAATCCGTTTGATGTTGGTCATGGTTCCCATCGTATTTCTTTCCAATGGTTTGACGGATGGAGATTGGTTAGAAGCTGGCGTATTTGCTTTGAGCGTAGGTGTCGGTCTTACACCTGAGATGCTTCCCATGATCATCACGGCCAGTCTAGCAAAAGGCTCCATTATCATGGCCAAGGAAAAAGTCGTCATCAAAAAACTCAATGCCATACAAGATCTAGGTGCTATTGATATCCTGTGTACGGATAAAACTGGAACCCTTACCCAAGACGAAATTGTCCTTGAATATCCTTTGGATATACATGGAGATTTGGATTTGTCTGTGTTGAGACGAGCCTACCTCAATTCCTATTTTCAAACCGGTTTGAAAAACTTGATGGACCGTGCCATTATCAGTAGAACCGAAAAAGAAGCTAAAGAACACGCTATTCTACAAAATTTGGATACTAGCTTTCAAAAAATAGATGAATTGCCCTTTGATTTTGAACGCAGACGGATGAGTGTCATCGTCAAGGATGAGAATGAAGCTGTTAGTTTGGTAACCAAGGGTGCCTTAGAGGAGATGCTTGCGATTTCAACCCATGTGGAATATCAAGGTCAGATTAGCCCTCTGACGGATGATATCCGAGTGGAAATCTTAAAAGAAGTGGACCAACTCAATCAACAGGGCTTGCGAGTCTTGGGAGTCGCTTATAAAACAGGTCTAAAAGAAGGTTTTGCTTACTCCGTTGAAGATGAAAAGGAAATGATTCTAACAGGATATCTTGCCTTCCTAGATCCACCAAAACCATCTGCAGCCCCTGCTATCCAAGCTTTATTAGAGTATGGTGTTCAAACCAAGATCTTGACGGGGGATAATGAGAAGGTAACCCAAGCAGTATGCGAAAAAGTTGGTTTAGACGTTGATCAAATCTTGTTGGGTTCTGATATTGATTCTATGGCGGACGAAGAGTTAGCACAAGCAGTTGAGAAGGTGACTGTCTTTGCTAAACTCTCTCCGGATCAAAAAGCACGAATCATTTTACAAATCAAATCTAATGGACACTGTGTCGGCTATATGGGAGATGGGATCAATGATGCCCCTTCTATGAAAGTAGCAGATGTGGGGATTTCTGTTGATACAGCAGTAGATATTGCCAAAGAAACGGCTGATGTCATTTTGCTAGATAAGGATTTGATGGTGCTTGAAAAAGGGCTGGTAGAAGGACGCAAAGTCTATGCCAACATGACCAAATATATCAAGATGACGGTCAGCTCTAATTTCGGGAATATTCTGTCACTCTTAGTGTCTGGTATCTTTTTACCTTTCCTCCCTATGGCTCCGATTCACTTGATTGTGTTAAACCTCGTCTACGACCTTTCTTGCATTGCCTTGCCATTTGATAATGTGGATGAAGACTTTTTGAAACATCCTCATAAGTGGGAAGCCAAGTCTATTACTCGCTTTATGATTTGGATGGGTCCGATTTCGTCTGCTTTTGATATTTTGACCTTTATCTTGCTCTATTTTGTCATTGTCCCAATAACGACAGGTCATGCTTATGTTCACGGAGCAGAGTCTGCAACGGGCTTTATCATCCTGTTCCAGACAGGTTGGTTCATTGAATCCATGTGGTCCCAAACCATGGTCATCCATATGCTTCGTTCAGCAAAACTCCCTTTCTTACAAAGCCGTCCGTCATGGTTGGTTCTTGGGACAACCTTGCTAGCAGCCAGTTTTGTGACCTTCCTTCCTTATTCTGCAATTGCTAACCTCCTTCGTTTAACCCCTTTGAAACCAATTTATTTCCTCTTTTTGCTTTTGATAATAATTCTTTATATGATAAGTGTTACAGTTGTGAAACGAATCTATATCAAAAAATTTAGAAGTTGGTTATAAATTGAATTTGTCAAGAAAAAAGTACGAAAATCGCGAAAAAAGTTAAATTTTTTTAAAAATAGGTCGCAAGTCGGATGCTTTTTATGGTATAATAGACTAAACTGATAGTAACATGTAGCGAAAGGGGTAGGTACATGATCAAAATTTATACAGTCTCAAGTTGTACTAGCTGTAAAAAAGCGAAAACCTGGCTCAATGCCCACCAGTTAAGTTATAAAGAACAAAATCTCGGTAAAGAAGGAATTACAAGAGAAGAGTTATTAGATATTCTCACGAAAACAGATAATGGAATTGCCAGTATCGTTTCGTCAAAAAACCGCTACGCTAAGGCACTTGGAGTTGACATCGAGGATTTGAGTGTCAATGAAGTGCTCAACTTAATCATGGAAACACCACGGATCTTAAAGAGTCCGATTCTCGTTGACGAGAAGCGCCTACAAGTCGGCTATAAAGAAGATGATATCCGTGCCTTCTTGCCACGCTCTGTCCGTAATGTAGAAAATGCAGAAGCACGTCTACGTGCAGCTCTATAAAACATCAAGGCTGGGAGTGACTCCTGGCCTTGTTTGCTCTTTTGTTTTAAAATCATGTGAGGAATTATGAAAAAGTTACTAATTGCTAGTTTTGCTCTCCTCTTTTTGCTTGCGGGATGTGGGCAAAAAAAGGAAACTTCTGCTGCTTCTACAACAGCATCTGAACCTCTCCAATCAAACCTTCCCGTTTTGGACAATGCTGAAAAGAATACGGTTGTCACCAAGACCCTGTTGATGCCGAAGTCGGAAAATGGAACGCAGCAGATTCAGACCATTACCTATAAAGGCAATCAATTTTTGACCCTGACCATCCAGCAAAAACGACCTGTCGGGGATGAACTCAAGAACTTTATCTCTGAAAATGGCCTAGAGGGGACGCAAAAAGCGCTTCAAGAAGCTGAAGAGAAGGATGAGACCATCCAAGAGGCACGCAAACTAGCAGGATTTACACTGGAAACCAAGCTACTCAGCGAGACCGAAATCCAGACAACAACGACTTATGATTTTCAAGTATTGGATGTCAAAAAGGCATCTCAGATCGAATATTTAAAAAATATCGGTCTTGAAAATCTCTTAAAAAATGAACCTAGCCAATATATTGCAGACAGAGTGGCGAATGGGGCGACAGAACAATAGAAAATCCAAATTAATAGACTGACTTATTTGTAGAACGTCAGGGAATGTGCTATAATAGTACTATTCTAAGGAAAGAGGGTGTTAGAATGGGATTTACTGAAGAAACTGTACGGTTTAAATTGGATGATTCCAATAAGAAAGAAATTAGCGAAACGTTGACAGATGTTTATGCTTCTTTGAATGACAAGGGCTACAATCCGATTAACCAGATCGTCGGTTATGTATTGAGTGGTGACCCTGCCTACGTTCCTCGTTATAACAATGCACGAAATCAAATCCGTAAGTATGAGCGTGATGAAATTGTTGAAGAACTGGTGCGCTACTACCTTAAAGGACAAGGAGTCGATCTATAATCTATGAGAATTATGGGATTGGACGTCGGTTCAAAAACGGTAGGCGTGGCCATTAGCGACCCACTAGGATTCACTGCTCAAGGACTTGAAATCATCCAAATCAATGAGGATCAAGGACAGTTTGGTTTTGACCGTATCAAGGAATTGGTTGACAGCTATAAGGTAGAACGCTTTGTAGTAGGTTTGCCAAAAAATATGAACAATACCAGCGGTCCGCGGGTAGAAGCCAGTCAAGCTTACGGAGCAAAATTAGAAGAACTCTTTGGTTTGCCAGTAGACTATCAGGATGAGCGTTTGACAACGGTCGCTGCGGAGCGTATGTTGATTGAACAAGCAGATATCAGCCGTAACAAACGCAAGAAAGTTATTGATAAGTTGGCTGCTCAGCTGATTTTGCAAAATTATTTAGATAGAAAATTTTAAGACAGAGGAGAAACTATGTCACACGATCACAACCATGACCACGAGGAACGTGAATTGATTACACTAGTAGACGAGCAAGGAAATGAAACCTTGTTTGAAATTCTTTTGACCATCGACGGAAAAGAAGAATTTGGTAAAAACTATGTTCTGCTAGTGCCAGTTAACGCAGAAGAAGATGAAAATGGTGAAGTTGAAATCCAAGCTTACTCATTCATCGAAAATGAAGACGGAACAGAAGGCGAATTGCAACCAATCCCAGAAGACTCAGAAGACGAATGGAACATGATTGAAGAAGTCTTCAACAGCTTTATGGAGGAGTAAAAATATCCGGGGGATATTTTTACCCCAGTTCCCTGAAATAAGAGAGAACTGGTAAGTCTGGGAAACTGTATCAGCCCAACTCCTGAAAATTAGAAGAGTTGGAACGTCCGGGAGATATTTTTACCCCAGTTCCTTGAAATAAGAGAGAACTGGTAAGTCTGGGAGACTGTATCACCCCAACTCCTAAAAATTGGAAGAGTTGGAACGTCCGGGGGACGTTTTTAGCCCACGTTGAAATTCATAGTAGCTAGTGATTAGCTAACCAGGTAAGAGGTCGGGATTTTAGTCCCGACCTCGTTTTTTATTTGTAATCATACTTTGATGCTGTAGTTGATTGGACTTTTGTTAAGGAGATATGTATGTTTGAAGTAGAAGAATGGCTTCATAGTCGAATTGGTTTGAACTTTAGATCTGGTCTTGGACGAATGCAGCGAGCTGTGGATTTGCTGGGAAATCCTGAGAAGACTTATCCCATTATCCATGTAACAGGGACTAACGGTAAAGGGTCGACTATTGCCTTTATGAGGGAGTTGTTTGTAGCTCATGGAAAAAAAGTTGGTACTTTCACCTCTCCTCATATCATCAGTATTCATGATCGAATCTGTATTAATGGGAAACCGATCGGTGGTGAAGACTTTATCCGTATAGCTAGCCAGATCAAGGAGATGGAAAAGACGCTTTTGCAAACCCATGACCAGTTGTCCTTTTTTGAATTACTGACTCTGATTGCCTTGCTTTACTTTAAAGAGCAGGGAGTGGATCTAGTCCTGCTAGAGGTGGGGATTGGTGGTTTGCTTGACACCACTAATGTCGTAACAGGCGAGATTGCAGTTATTGCTTCGATTGGTCTAGATCATCAGGAGACCTTGGGCGATAGTCTGGAGGAAATAGCCGAGCAGAAAGCTGGTATTTTCAAGGCTGGCAAGAAGGCGGTCATTGCCAATTTTGCTCCAGAAGCGGAGCTTGTCTGTCAAAATACAGCAAGAGAGTTAGCTGTTGAACTTTATCAAGCTGGGCGAGACTTCGCTTTGAAAGCTGGGAGTTTTTCAAGTAGCCTAGCAAGTTTTTCACAGCTTGAAATCGGGTTGGAAGGTGCTTATCAGCAAGAAAATGCCGCCTTGGCTTTACAAACTTTTCTTCTGTTTATGGCGTCAAGAGAGGAAGGTGTCGAAGAAGAGCTTGTCAGACAGGCTTTGAAGGAGACACACTGGGCAGGTCGATTAGAACGGATTCGCCCGCAGATTTACCTAGATGGGGCTCACAATCTTCCAGCTTTAACTCGTTTGGTCGAGTTTATCCAGGGGAAAATCCAGCAAGGATACCAGGTTCATGTCCTTTTTGGAGCACTTAAACGCAAGGATTACCAAGGGATGTTAGCCTATCTAACAGAGCAGTTGCCTCAGGTGGAACTTAAGGTAACAGGCTTTGACTACCAGGGATCTCTAGAAGAAAGCGATGTTTCTGGTTATAAACTGGTTGACTCTTATCGTGATTTTATCAGCAAATTTGAAGAAAATGCCAACAATCAGGACTTGCTTTTTGTGACGGGCTCTCTCTATTTTATCTCGGAAGTACGAGCGGGTTTGGTGGGAGATCATGAGATTAGTTGACCTTCTGGACTTAAGTTGCTATACTGGGGATAGGAAAACTCGAAAACGATTTCAGAAATACATTAGCACAAAAGAAAGGAAGTCGCTATGAAAACGAAAATATTCACACTTTCTATTGCTTCTTTAGCAATTCTTAGTCTTTTAGCAGCTTGTGGACCTAAGGAACAAGCATCTACCCAGCCATCTGCTCAACAATCATCTTCTAGTGCTGCTACCAGTGCTAGTCAACCACAGGCGTCCTCAAGCCAGGATACTACTACGGCAGCTCAACCGACTAATATTGATGGTACCTATACTGGAAAAGACGAGAACGACCAGATCACTCTTGTTGTAACAGGCAAAACTGGTACATGGACTGAGGTCGAACCAGATGGAGATAAGGAAATCAAGCAAATCACCTTTGAGCCAGAAAATCAACGTGTCATTATCGGAGATGATATTAAAATTTATGCGGTTAATGGTAATCAAATGATTATCGATGATATGGACCGAGAGGCATCTGACCGAGTAGTCTTAACGAAGCAATAATGATTAAGTAAAAGTTCCAATGAGACGAAAGCTATCTTTTTGGAGCTTTTTTTCTTGAAAAAAAGGCTGGCGGTTCTTTACTAACTTTTTACTTAAAACGCTTACAAATATTTGTAAAACTTCTTATAAGGTCGTATACTTATAGTAAATAATCAAATAGCGCAGAGGCGCAGGAGGAAACGCATATGGCTACATTTTACGTTCCATCAGTTAACCTTATTGGTAAAGGTGTTGTAAATGAAGTAGGTCCGTATATCAAGGAACTAGGGCATAAGAAGGCTCTTTTGGTGACAGACAAGTTCATTGAGGGAAGTGATATTTTACCTAAGATCCTAAAACCACTAGATGCTGAAGGGATCGAATATGTGATCTTTAGCGATGTGGAGCCAAATCCGACTTGCAAGAACGTTACAGACGGAGTGGCTGCCCTGAAAGAGCATGGATGTGACTTCATCATCAGTCTTGGAGGAGGATCTCCTCAGGATGCGGCTAGTTGTATCTCTATCATCGCTACAAATGGTGGCAAACCACAGGATTACGAAGGCCTCCACAAGTCTGCTAAAAAAGGATTGCCAGTGGTCGCCATCAATACAACAGCTGGGACTTCTGCAGAAATCACCATTAACTATGTCATTACTGACGAAGAACGCAAGGTCAAGATGGTAATGGTTGATAAGAACAGCCTCGCCCTCATCTCTGTCAATGATCCAGAACTTATGCTTTCAAAGCCGAAAGGATTGACAGCAGCGACAGGTATGGATGCTCTTACCCACGCTGTTGAAGCCTTGGTAACACCAGGTGCTTATAATGTGACCAAGAAACTCTCTATCGGAGCCATTGAACTCATCAAAGAGTATCTTCCTCGTGCTGTGGCAAATGGCCAAGATATTGAAGCGCGCGAGGGTATGGTCAACGCCATCTTCCTCGGTGGTATGAGCTTTAACAATGCTGGTTTGGGCTATGTTCATTCTATGGCTCACCAACTCGGTGCGGTATATAACTTGCCACATGGTGTCTGCTGTGCCATGCTTCTTCCAGTTGTAGAGCGTGAAAATGCCAAACGTGTACCAGAAGCTTTTCGCAATGTAGCCAAGGCCTTGGGACTCCATGTTGAAGGGAAAACAGACCAAGAATGTGCTGACTATGCCATCGCTGAAATTGAGAAACTGTCTGAAACAGTAGGTATTCCGAAGAAACTCACTGAACTCGGTATCCAAGAAAAAGACTTTGACTTTTACTACCTTTCTAAAAATGCTTTGATTGATGCATGTGCGCCGGGCAATCCATTTATGCCAACCTTGGAAGAAACCATTGCTCTCTACAAAGAACTCTTCTAAAAATCAAGTAGAGTGGAAGGGACTTATTCTTCAAAATACAAATAACATTGGAAAGAACTATCATTTTGGTAGTTCTTTTTAAGTCTCTTAATATCCTAGTTAAAAATATAAAAAAGGAGTAGCGCTTCATATAGTGAAGGTGTAGTTTAAGAATCTTGCAGTTCTTGGAATGGTTTGAATAGAAAAAGGTAAAAGGTTGCCATCTACCCCTAAACTGAGGTATACTATAGTAGAAACAGTAGTTTATCAAGCAGTTAAGGAGAATGTTAGAAAAGAAAGGGGATGTATGACAGCTAGAAAAATGCAGCTACTCATGTCTAAGTATGGTTTTAGTATTACCATCATGTTAGCAGAGTTGTTTATCATCTTTGGTTTATTTCTCTATCTAGGTCAGATGGCTCCGATTCTCTGGATTATTCTAGTTATTTTGATGAGTATGGCGACCATTGTATCGATTGTCAATCGGTCCATGAATCCTGAGAGTAAAGTAACATGGCTGTTAGTAGCCTTTGTGCCAGTATTTGGCCCCTTACTCTATATCATGTTTGGAGAACGCCGTTTATCTAAAAAAGAAATGAAGCAGCTAAAGCAGCTCCAATCAATGGTTGACCGAGAGGACAATAGCAGAGCTCTCCGTTTGGAGTTAAAAGAGCAGGACAAGTCAGCTTACGGAGTTATCAAATCACTCCTCAGTATGGACACGAATGCCGATGTCTATGATCGAACGGATACACGATTTTTTGCATCTGGTGAAAGTATGTGGCAGCAGATGCTAGAGGATCTCAAGAAAGCTGAGAAGTTTATCTTTCTCGAATACTATATCATCGAAGAAGGTTTGATGTGGAATAGTATTTTGGAGATTTTGGAAGAAAAGGCCGCTCAAGGTGTAGAGGTGAAGCTTCTCTATGATGATATTGGTTGTATGGCAACCTTGCCTGGAGATTACACCATCCAGCTTCGTGGTCGAGGGATTGAAGCCCACAAATTTAACAAGGTGATTCCACGTTTGACCGTTGCTTATAACAACCGTGACCACCGTAAAATCATGATTATCGATGGTCAAATTGCCTATACAGGTGGTGTCAATCTGGCAGATGAGTATATCAACCATATCGAACGCTTTGGTTATTGGAAGGATAGCGGTATTCGCCTGGATGGATCGGCGGTTAAGGCTTTTACTAGACTCTTTTTGTCAACCTGGTATATCAACCGTGGGGAAATTAGCGATTTTGACCAATACCATCTCGAAAATCAACCAAAAGATGGGATGGGGCTCTGTATTCCCTACAGTAGCGGGCCAAAACCCATCTACCGAGCCCAGGTTGGAAAAACGGTCTATCAAAATCTTATCAATCAAGCTACGGATTACGTCTACATCACGACTCCCTATCTGATTGCTGACTATGATTTAACAGAAAGTATCAAAAATGCAGCTCTGAGAGGGGTAGATGTGCGAATTGTGACGCCGTGTATCCCAGATAAGAAGGTTATTCAGTTAGTTACTCGAGGAGCCTATCCAGACTTGTTATCTGCAGGGGTTCGAATTTATGAGTATAGCCCGGGATTCCTTCATAGCAAGCAAATGCTGGTCGATGGAGAGGCAGCTACTGTGGGAACCATCAATTTTGACTATCGGAGTTTGCTTCACCACTATGAAAATGCCGTCTTGCTTTATAGGACGCAGTCCATCATCGATATTGAAAGAGACTTCGAAGAGATTTTTAAAGTTTCTCAAGAAATTTATCCCCACACCATCAAAACAAGCTGGTATCAAAGCTTGATCAAGGAAATTGTCCAGTTGTTTGCGCCTATGCTCTAACTATCCATCAAGATCTTGCCCAAGGCTGGATCTTTTTTGTCTTCTTACGAATAGATAAGTAAAGGAGAAAACCATGCTTAATCTAGAAGATGATGATTTTATCAGAGAGTATAGAAATAGTCTATTTCACCGTTTTCGTGAAATCGAACGCTTTGCGATATTGGATAAGAAATTCAGCAAATATCAATCCCAAGCTGACATTCCTGTAAGATTTTGATATACTAAAACAGATAAACTTAGAGGAGAAATTGAATGAATGTATACGGGAAAATAGATGAGAAACAAGAAGAATCTCATTACCAAGACTGGTCCGTTCCAGAAAAGCGAGAAGGAGCTCCGATTCCCTTTTTTAGTATCTTGCTTTGGAGTTTAGTGGCTACAGCTATTTCTGTGGTTATCCCCCTTATTTTTGGTTTAGTAAGCCCGCAACAAACTCAGGATCTTTATACCGGTTGGGCCTTGCATCAAAATGGTCAAATGTATACCGATTATTTTGGGACGGAGGAATTGCTCTATTACCTGCTTACCTATCTTTCACAAGGCAGTATTCTGATTGCTTTGGTTGAGTGGTTGGCCTTATTTGGAGCAGGTGTTTTTCTTTTTAAATCTGCGGATACTCTTACAGGCCGTGTAGAAGAAGCCAAGCAGCTTGTGTTTGTGTTTAATTTGTTGGTAGCAGGTCTCGCTTTTGGTGGTGGCTATGCTCTCTTGCTAGCCCTGCCTTTCCTATTTTATTCACTTAGCATTGTTACGAACTATCTAGCTTATCCAAACGATGACAAAGGATTTTTACGTGTTGGTATGAGCCTTGCACTTGCTTTCTTCCTTGCGCCAATCCCAACAGCCTTATTTGCAGCTACACTAGCCTTGGGCATCATCGGCTTTAACTTAGGAAAAGGTCACTTTGTTCATGGTTTATATCAATTTTTTGCGTCAGCCTTAGGGTTCTCACTCTTATTCTATCCTTTAGGGTACTATACAGTATTAACAGGTAGTTTTGGGGATGCCATTAGCCAGACCTTGTATCCGGTAAATACTCTTAGCCTCTTTTCAAATGCACATTTGCTTGAAAATGCAGCCTTCTATGGCTTACTTGCCATTGGGCTAGGTTCCCTTACTTTGCTCTTTTCTGGTTTATTCCAGTCAAAACCAGCTAAGCAGTATTCCCTATCAATTGCTGCTAGTTTGGGCTTATTGCTTTCTTTGGGGCTCTTGATTTTCTCAAAAGAACCTGTCAACGGTACTCATCTCGTTGCTCTTCTTCCTTTCTTGACTTTGCTCCTTCTGACAGGGATCAAAGAGAATGTTTCTGATGGAGGCAGTCGTCGTAGAAGAAGACGTGAGAACAAAGCCTCTTTCCTCAAAGGAAATTTCTATCTACCACTGATTGCCCTTGTCTACCTCATTGTTCTCCCTATCGCGAGTCGCTACCTTTCGCACCCGGTGACTTATCATGAGAGAGAGCGACTTGCTAGTGTAGTCAAACAACAAACGAGTTCTGAAGATCGTGTCTATGCATGGGATGATCGTCCAGATTTCTATCGTACAAGTGAACGCTTAGCACCGACCTCTCTAGTGACGCCAACACTTTATACTGCAAGTGACGAAAATAAAACCAAACTGATGAATGACCTGAAAGAGAATGAACCGAAGATGATTATGGTCAATCAAAAAGTTGCCTTGTGGTCAGATGTAGAGAGCTGGCTCAGTGAAAACTATGAGCTTGTTCAGACAGATACTAGCGAGTTGAAGCTTTATAAATTCAAATAACAAAATCAATATCTTGTGGAATTTTAAAAAAATCGGGATTTTTAACACAAGATGTTGATTTTTATTTTTAGAGTGGTATAATACTTCATAGAACAACATTTTAGAAAAGAGCATGGATATGATTGTATTAGAAGAAAAGCTTGCAACCGTTCCCACCTTGTTCGTTGAAAAACGAGATGGTAGACGTGTAGTATTTGATGTAGACAAGATTGACAAGGCTCTCCACAAGGCGGCGGAAAAGGTTATGGACGTTACGCCTCTAGTAGAAAAACGCCTAAATGGTCTAGTTGAAAGAATCGTTACCGAAATTCATAGTCGTTTCCCTAAAGGTGTGAAGATTTATGAGATTCAGAATATCGTAGAACATGAACTTCTCGAAGCCAAAGAATATGCCTTGGCTGAAGAGTATATCACTTATCGGACACAGAGGGATTTTGAGCGCTCAAAAGCGACAGATATCAACTTTAGCATTCATAAACTTCTCAATAAAGATCAGGCAGTTGTCAATGAAAATGCCAATAAAGACAGCGATGTCTTTAACACTCAACGTGATTTGACGGCAGGGATTGTTGGGAAATCAATCGGATTGCAAATGCTTCCTAAGCACGTAGCCAATGCTCACCAAAAAGGGGATATCCACTATCATGATTTGGACTATAGTCCCTATACACCTATGACCAACTGCTGTTTGATTGATTTTAAAGGCATGTTGGAAAATGGCTTTAAAATTGGTAATGCAGAGGTAGAGAGTCCCAAGTCTATCCAGACTGCGACCGCTCAGATTTCACAAATCATCGCCAACGTTGCTTCTAGCCAGTACGGGGGCTGCTCAGCTGACCGTATTGATGAAGTCTTGGCGCCTTATGCGGAGAAGAATTATCAAAAGCACCTCAAGGATGCGGAAGAGTGGGTCTTGCCTGAGAAACGGGAAGATTACGCTTGGAAGAAAACTCAAAAAGATATCTATGATGCCATGCAATCTCTTGAGTATGAAATCAACACCCTCTTCACTTCAAATGGGCAAACACCTTTTACTTCGCTCGGTTTTGGTCTAGGAACTAGTCGTTTTGAGCGTGAAATTCAAAAAGCTATTTTGACCATTCGTATCAAGGGTCTTGGTTCAGAACATCGAACAGCCATCTTCCCTAAACTCATCTTTACGCTAAAAAGAGGACTCAACTTAGAGGAAGGTTCACCTAACTACGACATCAAACAGTTGGCTCTTGAGTGTGCAACCAAGCGGATGTACCCAGATGTCTTGTCCTATGATAAGATTATCGAACTGACTGGTTCTTTCAAGGTTCCTATGGGATGCCGTTCTTTCCTCCAAGGCTGGAAAGATGAAAATGGTGTTGAGGTCAATTCAGGTCGGATGAATCTAGGTGTTGTGACGGTCAATTTGCCTCGTATCGCCCTCGAGTCTGAAGGGGATCTGAATAAGTTTTGGGAAATCTTCAATGAGCGGATGAATATCGCAGAAGATGCTCTGGTTTACCGTGTTGAACGGACCAAGGAAGCAACACCAGCGAATGCCCCTATCCTTTATCAGTACGGAGCCTTCGGTCGCCGTCTCGGAAAAGAAGAAAGTGTAGACCAACTCTTTAAGAATCGCCGTGCGACAGTTTCGCTGGGCTACATTGGTTTGTACGAAGTGGCTACTGTCTTCTTTGGAAATAGCTGGGAAAGCAATCCTGAAGCCAAGGAATTCACATTGGAAATCATTCGCGATATGAAACGTCGTGTGGAAGAGTGGTCTGACCAATATGGTTACCATTTCTCTATCTACTCCACACCGTCTGAAAGTCTGACAGACCGCTTCTGTCGCTTGGATACAGAGAAGTTTGGCTCTATTCCGGACATCACGGACAAGGAATACTACACCAACTCTTTCCACTACGATGTTCGTAAAAATCCAACACCGTTTGAAAAATTAGACTTTGAGAAAGTTTACCCAGAAGCAGGTGCGTCAGGTGGTTTCATCCATTATTGTGAGTATCCAGTTCTTCAACAAAATCCTAAAGCCTTGGAAGCTGTTTGGGACTATGCCTATGACCGTGTCGGTTATCTAGGGACCAATACTCCGATTGATCGTTGCTACAAGTGCGACTTTGAAGGGGATTTTGAACCAACTGAGAGAGGATTTGCTTGTCCCAACTGTGGCAATAGCGACCCTAAAACAGTAGATGTGGTCAAACGTACGTGTGGTTATCTGGGAAATCCTCAAGCACGTCCGATGGTTAACGGACGCCACAAGGAAATCGCTGCGCGTGTCAAACACATGAACGGTTCAACTATTAAAACAGCAGGACATGAAGTAACAAAATAGAAGGAAACGCAATGGGGAAATACCAATTAGACGATAAGGGACGCGCACAAGTGACCCGTTATCACGAGAAACACTCGAAAGGTGGAACAGGTAAAAAAGAACGCTTGCTCAACCTCAGAGAACAGTTTTTAAACAAGAACAAGAAAAAATAAAAGTGAGAGTCCGCTCTCGCTTTTCTCTTAATTGGAGGTAAAAATGATACTACGCAGACCAACATTGGCAGATAAAGAAACAGTTTTAGAGATGATGGCAGAGTTTGAACAAGCACAGTCCCCTCATGATGGTGGGTTTTGGGACGCCAACAATTTTGTTTATGAAGAGTGGCTAGAAGAAAATCTTCAAGCGGAAGCGGGACTCAATATTCCTGAAAACTGGGTTCCTGCTATCCAGCTGGTTAGTTTTGACGTAGCAGGCCAGGCTCTTGGCTTTCTCAACCTTCGTCTCCGATTAAATGACTACTTACTAGAAAATGGGGGCCATATTGGCTACTCCATCCGCCCCTCTGAAAGAGGCAAGGGTTATGCCAAAGAAGCTCTCAGACAAGGCCTGCAAGTTGCCAAGGAGAAGAACATCAAAAAAGCACTTGTGACCTGTAGTACGGAAAATCCTGCTAGTAGGGCGGTGATTGTGGCTAATGGTGGGGAGTTGGAGGATGTTCGAAACGGAACGGAGCGCTACTGGATGGATGTCGATTAAGGAGGAAGCATGGAGCTAAGACGACCAACTTTGGAAGATAAAGAAGCTATATTAGAGATGATTGCGGAGTTCGATGCAGCAAAATCCTATATGCACGGTGGCATGGGCTCCGCTTGGAAGCGAGCAAAGGATTATGAGGATTGTTTAAAGATTGTAGAGCAGCAAGAGGATGCTGCCAACCTGCCAGTAGGCTGGGTTCCTGCAATCAAATTTTTATCCTTTGATGAGACTGGCTTGCCTTTGGGATTTTTAGCCCTGCGCTTGTCCTTGAATGACAAATTATTTGTGGAAGGCGGTCATATTGGCTATTCTATCCGTCCCAGTCAACGAGGCAAAGGATATGGGAAGGAGCAGTTGAGATTAGGACTAGCAGAGGCTCGAAAGCAAGGATTGGAACGAGTGCTGATTACCTGCGATGAAGACAACGAAGCCAGCCGCCGCACGATTCTCTCCGCTGGCGGTGTTTACGAAAATACAATCGATAGAAGTCAGCGCTATTGGATAGACTTGGAGTAGAAGGATGACATGGAATACACCAAAACCAGGTGAATGGAAAAGCGAGGAGCTTAGTAAAGGGCGAATCATTGATTATAAGGCCTTTAACTTTGTCGATGGAGAAGGTGTGCGCAACTCTCTCTATGTATCAGGTTGCATGTTTCACTGCGAGGGGTGCTATAATGTTGCGACTTGGTCTTTCAACGCAGGCATTCCCTATACGGCAGAATTAGAAGAACAAATCATGGAAGATCTTGCCCAGCCTTATGTTCAAGGTTTGACCTTGCTAGGAGGAGAACCATTTCTCAATACAGGTATCCTCTTACCTCTCGTTAAGCGCATTCGAAAGGAATTGCCAGACAAAGACATCTGGTCCTGGACGGGCTACACTTGGGAAGAAATGATGCTGGAAACTCCAGACAAACTGGAACTCTTGTCGCTGATTGACATCCTTGTCGATGGACGGTATGACAAAAGTAAGCGCAATCTCATGCTCCAGTTTCGAGGTTCGTCCAATCAACGGATTATCGATGTGCAAAAATCTCTCAAAAGTAGGCAAGTAGTGATTTGGGACAAGCTTAATGACGGAAAAGAAAGCTATGAACAGGTGAAGAGAGAATGAAGAAAAAAGACCTGATAGAACAACTGGTTTCAGAGATCGAAACGGGAAGAATTAGGACGCTAGGGATCTACGGTCATGGGGCTTCAGGCAAGTCAACCTTCGCTCAGGAATTACATCAAGCTCTAGATTCTACTACAGTAAATTTACTAGAAACAGATCCCTATATCACCTCAGAACGTCACCTGGTAGTACCAAAGCAAGCGCCAGATCAAAAGGTGACAGCTTGTCTCCCAGTGGCGCATGAATTGGCAAGTTTGCAGAGAGATATTCTCGCATTGCAGGCAGGTATGGATGTCTTAACAATCGATGAACCGTGGAAGGCTAGTGAAATCTTATCTGGAGCCAAGCCAATTCTGATTGTTGAAGGGATGTCTGTGGGCTTTCTACCCAAGGAACTCTTTGACAAAACCATCTGTTTCTACACGGATGAAGAAACAGAGTTAAAGAGGCGCCTATCTCGAGATACAACTATGAGAAATCGCGATGCTTCCTTTGTGTTAGCTAGCCATCAGATGAGACGGGAGCAGTATCTGCGATACTATAGAGAAAACGAGTCTAAAGCGGACATTTTAGTAGATCAATCAGAAGATACATTCAAGGTCAAAATGACACACATTATATAGAAGAAAAGACGGTTTTTTATAGATATAAATCCGTAATCTTGGAAAGATGAAAAGAGAAAACAGTTTCATCCTAAAAAAACGAAAAAAAGCTCACAAATCCCTTGCAATCGCAGGGGCTTTGTGTTATTCTATTATGGTGCTGTAAATTACAGCCTTAGCTGTGATGCAAGAGGTTGCGACACGCTCGGTTGCATTGCCACGCAACGCGCGTCGGTTTTCTTGTGGAGCTAGCCTATTATCTTAAATAGACGAAAAGGAGAAAAAGATGGCAAACAAAAAAATCCGTATCCGTTTGAAAGCTTACGAACACCGTACGCTTGACACAGCGGCTGCAAAAATCGTAGAATCAGCTACTCGTACAGGTGCACAAGTTGCGGGTCCAATCCCACTTCCAACTGAGCGTAGCCTCTACACAATCATTCGTGCGACTCACAAATACAAAGACTCTCGCGAACAATTTGAAATGCGTACACACAAACGTTTGATCGATATCGTTAACCCAACTCAAAAAACAGTTGATGCCTTGATGAAATTGGATCTTCCAAGTGGTGTAAACGTAGAAATCAAACTTTAATCTAAGATATAAAAGAGCAGAGGCTAGTGTTTCAATTTAATTGAACACGGGCTAAACTCGGTGTGAAAAAGATAAACTTCCTAGTGTCTGTTAGACACTGCGTCAGTTTCCTATTTTCACTTTGAGTTTGACGTCCTTTGTATCTTAGACTTGAGCATAAAAAACGCTCGTTAAAAACTTTTTGAATAAAAAATATAGAAAAGGAACTATTTTCTCATGACAAAAGGAATCTTAGGGAAAAAAGTGGGAATGACTCAAATCTTCACTGAAGCTGGCGAATTGATCCCTGTAACAGTTATTGAAGCAACTCCAAACGTTGTTCTTCAAGTTAAAACTGTTGAAACAGACGGATACAACGCTATCCAAGTTGGTTTCGATGACAAACGCGAAGTATTGAGCAACAAACCTGCTAAAGGACATGTAGCGAAAGCTAACACGGCTCCTAAGCGCTTCATTCGTGAATTCAAAAACGTTGAAGGCTTGGAAGTTGGTGCTGAAATCACAGTTGAAACATTCGCAGCTGGAGACGTTGTTGACGTAACTGGTACTTCTAAAGGTAAAGGTTTCCAAGGTGTTATCAAACGCCACGGACAATCACGTGGACCAATGGCTCACGGTTCTCGTTACCACCGTCGTCCAGGTTCTATGGGACCTGTTGCGCCTAACCGCGTATTCAAAGGTAAAAACCTTGCAGGACGTATGGGTGGCGACCGCGTAACAATTCAAAACCTTGAAGTTGTACAAGTTGTTCCAGAAAAGAACGTTATCCTTATCAAAGGTAACGTACCAGGTGCTAAGAAATCTCTTATCACTATCAAATCAGCAGTTAAAGCTGGTAAATAATAAAGAAAGGGGAAATCAGTCACAATGGCAAACGTAACATTATTTGACCAAACTGGTAAAGAAGCTGGCCAAGTTGTTCTTAACGATGCAGTATTTGGTATTGAACCAAATGAATCAGTTGTGTTTGATGTGATCATCAGTCAACGCGCAAGCCTTCGTCAAGGAACACACGCTGTTAAAAACCGCTCTGCAGTATCAGGTGGTGGACGCAAACCATGGCGTCAAAAAGGAACTGGACGTGCTCGTCAAGGTTCTATCCGCTCACCACAATGGCGTGGTGGTGGTGTTGTCTTCGGACCAACTCCACGTTCATACGGCTACAAACTTCCACAAAAAGTTCGTCGCCTAGCTCTTAAATCAGTTTACTCTGAAAAAGTTGCTGAAAACAAATTCGTAGCTGTAGACGCTCTTTCATTTACAGCTCCAAAAACTGCTGAATTTGCAAAAGTTCTTGCAGCATTGAGCATCGATTCTAAAGTTCTTGTTATCCTTGAAGAAGGAAATGAATTCGCAGCTCTTTCAGCTCGTAACCTTCCAAACGTGAAAGTTGCAACTGCTACAACTGCAAGTGTTCTTGACATCGCAAATAGCGACAAACTTCTTGTCACACAAGCAGCTATCTCTAAAATCGAGGAGGTTCTTGCATAATGAATTTGTATGATGTTATCAAAAAACCTGTTATCACTGAAAGCTCAATGGCTCAACTTGAAGCAGGAAAATATGTATTTGAAGTTGACACTCGTGCACACAAACTTTTGATTAAGCAAGCTGTTGAAGCTGCTTTCGAAGGTGTTAAAGTTGCCAATGTTAACACAATCAACGTAAAACCAAAAGCAAAACGTGTTGGACGTTACACTGGTTTTACTAACAAAACTAAAAAAGCTATCATCACACTTACAGCTGATTCAAAAGCAATCGAGTTGTTCGCTGCTGAAGCTGAATAATCTAAGGAGGAAATATCGTGGGAATTCGTGTTTATAAACCAACAACAAACGGTCGCCGTAATATGACTTCTTTGGATTTCGCTGAAATCACAACAAGCACTCCTGAAAAATCATTGCTTGTTGCTTTGAAGAGCAAGGCTGGTCGTAACAACAACGGTCGTATCACTGTTCGTCACCAAGGTGGTGGACACAAACGTTTCTACCGTTTGGTTGACTTCAAACGTAACAAAGACAACGTTGAAGCAGTTGTTAAAACTATCGAGTACGATCCAAACCGTTCTGCAAACATCGCTCTTGTACACTACACTGACGGTGTGAAAGCATACATCATCGCTCCAAAAGGTCTTGAAGTTGGTCAACGTATCGTTTCAGGTCCTGAAGCAGATATCAAAGTCGGAAACGCTCTTCCACTTGCTAACATCCCAGTTGGTACTTTGATCCACAACATCGAATTGAAACCAGGTCGTGGTGGAGAATTGGTACGTGCTGCTGGTGCTTCTGCCCAAGTATTGGGTCAAGAAGGTAAATACGTTCTTGTTCGTCTTCAATCTGGCGAAGTTCGTATGATCCTTGGAACTTGTCGTGCTACAGTTGGTGTTGTCGGAAACGAACAACATGGACTTGTAAACCTTGGTAAAGCAGGACGTAGCCGTTGGAAAGGTATCCGCCCAACAGTTCGTGGTTCTGTAATGAACCCTAACGATCACCCACACGGTGGTGGTGAAGGTAAAGCACCAGTTGGTCGTAAAGCGCCATCTACTCCATGGGGCAAACCTGCTCTTGGTCTTAAAACTCGTAACAAGAAAGCGAAATCTGACAAACTTATCGTTCGTCGTCGCAACGAGAAATAATAGTAAACTAGTCGCCTAAGCAACTAGGAAATCCGCCAGCTCGGTAGCGCTCCATGTGAGCGCAAGCCGCTGTGGTACAACATTTAAAGGAGAAAAAATAAAAATGGGACGCAGTCTTAAAAAAGGACCTTTCGTCGATGAGCATTTGATGAAAAAAGTTGAAGCTCAAGCTAACGACGAAAAGAAAAAAGTTATCAAAACTTGGTCACGTCGTTCAACGATCTTCCCAAGTTTCATTGGTTACACTATTGCAGTTTATGACGGACGTAAACACGTACCTGTTTACATCCAAGAAGACATGGTAGGTCACAAACTTGGTGAATTTGCACCAACTCGTACTTACAAAGGTCACGCTGCAGACGACAAGAAAACACGTAGAAAATAAGGAGAACATAAATGGCAGAAATTACTTCAGCTAAAGCAATGGCTCGTACAGTACGTGTTTCACCTCGTAAATCACGTCTTGTTCTTGACAACATCCGTGGTAAAAGCGTAGCCGATGCTATTGCAATCTTGACATTCACACCAAACAAAGCTGCTGAAATCATCTTGAAAGTTTTGAACTCAGCTGTAGCTAACGCTGAAAACAACTTTGGTTTGGACAAAGCTAACTTGGTAGTATCTGAAGCATTCGCAAACGAAGGACCAACTATGAAACGTTTCCGTCCACGTGCGAAAGGTTCAGCTTCACCAATCAACAAACGTACAGCTCACATCACTGTAGCTGTTGCAGAAAAATAAGGAGGTAACATCGTGGGTCAAAAAGTACATCCAATTGGTATGCGTGTCGGCATCATCCGTGATTGGGATGCCAAATGGTATGCTGAAAAAGAATACGCGGATTACCTTCATGAAGATCTTGCAATCCGTAAATTCGTTCAAAAAGAACTTGCTGACGCAGCAGTTTCAACTATCGAAATCGAACGCGCAGTGAACAAAGTTAACGTTTCACTTCACACTGCTAAACCAGGTATGGTTATCGGTAAAGGTGGCGCTAACGTTGACGCACTCCGTGCAAAACTTAACAAATTGACTGGAAAACAAGTACACATCAACATCATCGAAATCAAACAACCTGATTTGGATGCTCACCTTGTAGGTGAAGGAATTGCTCGTCAATTGGAGCAACGTGTTGCTTTCCGTCGTGCACAAAAACAAGCAATCCAACGCGCAATGCGTGCTGGAGCTAAAGGAATCAAAACTCAAGTATCAGGTCGTTTGAACGGTGCAGATATTGCCCGTGCTGAAGGATACTCAGAAGGAACTGTTCCACTCCACACACTTCGTGCAGATATCGATTACGCTTGGGAAGAAGCAGATACTACATACGGTAAACTTGGTGTTAAAGTATGGATCTACCGTGGTGAAGTTCTTCCAGCTCGTAAAAACACTAAAGGAGGTAAATAACCAATGTTAGTACCTAAACGTGTTAAACACCGTCGTGAATTCCGTGGAAAAATGCGCGGTGAAGCAAAAGGTGGAAAAGAAGTAGCATTCGGTGAATACGGTCTTCAAGCTACAACTAGCCACTGGATCACTAACCGCCAAATCGAAGCTGCTCGTATCGCCATGACTCGTTACATGAAACGTGGTGGTAAAGTTTGGATTAAAATCTTCCCACACAAATCATACACTGCTAAAGCTATCGGTGTGCGTATGGGATCTGGTAAAGGGGCACCTGAAGGTTGGGTAGCACCAGTTAAACGTGGTAAAGTGATGTTCGAAATTGCTGGTGTATCTGAAGAGATTGCACGTGAAGCGCTTCGTCTTGCTAGCCACAAATTGCCAGTTAAAACTAAATTCGTAAAACGTGAAGCAGAATAAGGAGAAGGCATGAAACTTAATGAAGTAAAAGAATTTGTTAAAGAACTTCGTGGTCTTTCTCAAGAAGAACTCGCGAAGCGCGAAAACGAATTGAAAAAAGAATTGTTTGAACTTCGTTTCCAAGCTGCTACTGGTCAATTGGAACAAACAGCTCGCTTGAAAGAAGTTAAAAAACAAATCGCTCGTATCAAAACAGTTCAATCTGAAGCGAAATAATAGACTAGGGAAGGAGAAATTTCAATGGAACGCAATAATCGTAAAGTTCTTGTTGGACGTGTTGTATCTGACAAAATGGACAAGACAATCACAGTTGTAGTTGAAACAAAACGTAACCACCCAGTCTATGGTAAACGTATTAACTACTCTAAAAAATACAAAGCACATGATGAAAACAATGTTGCCAAAGAAGGCGATATCGTACGTATCATGGAAACTCGCCCGCTTTCAGCTACAAAACGTTTCCGTCTTGTAGAAGTTGTTGAAGAAGCGGTTATCATCTAATCAAGCCTGAAAGGAGAAAACTGAAATGATTCAAACAGAAACTCGTTTGAAAGTCGCAGACAACAGCGGTGCACGCGAAATCTTGACTATCAAAGTTCTTGGTGGTTCTAAACGTAAATTTGCGAACATCGGTGATGTCATTGTGGCATCTGTAAAACAAGCTACTCCTGGTGGTGCGGTTAAAAAAGGTGACGTTGTAAAAGCTGTTATCGTTCGTACTAAATCAGGTGCTCGTCGCGCTGATGGTTCATACATCAAGTTTGACGAAAATGCAGCTGTTATCATCCGTGATGACAAAACTCCTCGCGGAACACGTATCTTTGGCCCAGTTGCACGTGAATTGCGTGAAGGTGGCTTCATGAAGATCGTGTCACTTGCTCCAGAAGTACTTTAATTTTTAGAAACAAACTAGTCCCCTAGCTTCAAGCTAGGGTGCCCTTGTGGGCGTAAGAAAAATTAAGGAGAAACCTAATGTTTGTAAAAAAAGGCGACAAAGTTCGCGTAATCGCTGGTAAAGATAAGGGAACAGAAGCTGTTGTCCTTACTGCCCTTCCAAAAGTAAACAAAGTTATCGTTGAAGGTGTTAACATCGTTAAGAAACACCAACGTCCAACTAACGAGCTTCCTCAAGGTGGTATCATCGAGAAAGAAGCAGCTATCCACGTATCAAACGTCCAAGTTTTGGACAAAAATGGTGTAGCTGGTCGTGTTGGTTACAAATTTGTAGACGGTAAAAAAGTTCGCTACAACAAAAAATCAGGCGAAGTGCTTGATTAATCACGAAGGAAAGGAGAAGTATAATGGCAAATCGTTTAAAAGAAAAATATCTTAATGAAGTAGTTCCTGCTTTGACTGAACAATTCAACTACTCATCAGTGATGGCTGTGCCTAAAGTAGATAAGATCGTTTTGAACATGGGTGTTGGTGAAGCTGTATCAAACGCTAAAAGCCTTGAAAAAGCTGCTGAAGAATTGGCGCTTATCTCAGGTCAAAAACCACTTATCACTAAAGCTAAAAAATCAATCGCCGGCTTCCGTCTTCGTGAAGGTGTAGCGATCGGTGCAAAAGTTACCCTTCGTGGTGAACGTATGTACGAATTCTTGGATAAATTGGTTTCAGTTTCACTTCCACGTGTGCGTGACTTCCACGGTGTTCCAACAAAATCATTTGATGGACGCGGAAACTACACACTTGGTGTGAAAGAACAATTGATCTTCCCAGAAATCAACTTTGATGACGTTGACAAAACTCGTGGTCTTGACATCGTTATCGTAACAACTGCTAACACTGACGAAGAGTCACGTGCATTGCTTACAGGCCTTGGAATGCCTTTTGCAAAATAATATAGGAGGTAAATCTAATGGCTAAAAAATCAATGATTGCTAAGAACAAACGTCCAGCGAAGTTCTCTACTCAAGCTTATACTCGTTGTGAAAAATGTGGTCGTCCGCATTCAGTTTACCGCAAATTTAAACTTTGCCGTGTTTGCTTCCGTGAATTAGCTTACAAAGGACAAATTCCTGGTGTAACAAAAGCATCTTGGTAATTTAAGATATCAAGGGCGCCCAAACTCCAAGTGAAAATAGGAAACTTGACGAAGAAACTAAAGTTTCTAGGAAAGTTTATCTTTTTCACGCAGAGTTTAGCCCGGGTTCAGTTGGGCTTGCCAATTTGAACACGAGCTACAGCTTTGGCAAAAAAAGACCAAATTGCTTTTGCTGTTACGCTCTTTATATCATGTATTAACTAGCAAGTGCAACTTGCAAACTACTAGTAAGAGGAGAAAAACAAAATGGTTATGACTGACCCAATCGCAGACTTCCTAACTCGTATTCGTAACGCTAACCAAGCGAAACACGAAGTACTTGAAGTACCTGCATCAAACATCAAAAAAGGGATTGCTGAAATCCTTAAACGCGAAGGTTTTGTAAAAAACGTTGAAATCATCGAAGATGACAAACAAGGCATCATCCGTGTATTCCTTAAATACGGACCAAACGGTGAAAAAGTTATCACTAACTTGAAACGTGTTTCTAAACCAGGACTTCGTGTCTACAAAAAACGTGAAGATCTTCCAAAAGTTCTTAACGGACTTGGAATTGCTATCCTTTCAACTTCTGAAGGTTTGCTTACTGATAAAGAAGCTCGTCAAAAGAACGTTGGTGGAGAAGTTATCGCTTACGTTTGGTAATATTTAGCTCCCAATTTCTTTGTGACTCTTCGTTATCGTCTCTTGCCTAACCCAAAGTTATGCCTGCGAGACGATGCCTAGATTCACTTTGAAATTGAAACCTAAATGTTCCTTCAAATCGAGAAATCGATTTAACCCCGTGAAAACTGGCCGTCAAGGCCTGACAATTTAACAGGAGAAAATAAACATGTCACGTATTGGTAATAAAGTTATCGTGTTGCCTGCTGGTGTTGAAGTCACTAACAATGACAACGTAGTAACTGTAAAAGGACCTAAAGGAGAACTTACTCGTAAGTTCTCAAAAGATATTGAAATTCGCGTGGAAGGTACTGAAGTAACTCTTCACCGTCCAAACGATTCAAAAGAAATGAAAACAATCCACGGAACTACTCGTGCCCTTTTGAACAACATGGTAATTGGTGTATCAGAAGGATTCAAGAAAGAACTTGAAATGCGCGGGGTTGGTTACCGTGCACAACTTCAAGGTAAAAAACTTGTTTTGGCTGTTGGTAAATCTCATCCAGACGAAGTTGAAGCTCCAGAAGGAATTACTTTTGAACTTCCAAACCCAACAACAATCGTTGTTAGCGGAATTTCAAAAGAAGTAGTTGGTCAAACAGCCGCTTACGTACGTAGCCTTCGTTCACCAGAACCTTACAAAGGTAAAGGTATTCGTTACGTTGGAGAGTACGTTCGTCTTAAAGAAGGTAAAACAGGTAAATAATGTTGAGTGGTTGATTTTCAACCATCAACCTATTTTCCAACTTTGTGCATAGCACGCGATTTAAAACTAAAGAGGTGAAAACTGTGATTTCTAAACCAGATAAAAACAAACTCCGTCAAAAACGCCACCGTCGCGTTCGCGGAAAACTCTCTGGAACTGCTGATCGCCCACGTTTGAACGTATTCCGTTCTAATACAGGCATCTACGCTCAAGTGATTGATGACGTAGCGGGTGTAACGCTCGCAAGTGCTTCAACTCTTGACAAAGAAGTTTCAAAAGGAACTAAAACTGAACAAGCCGTTGCTGTCGGTAAACTCGTTGCAGAACGTGCAAACGCTAAAGGTATTTCAGAAGTGGTGTTCGACCGCGGTGGATATCTATATCACGGACGTGTGAAAGCTTTGGCTGATGCAGCTCGTGAAAACGGATTGAAATTCTAATAGGAGGACACTAGAAAATGGCATTTAAAGACAATGCAGTTGAATTAGAAGAACGCGTAGTTGCTGTCAACCGTGTTACAAAAGTTGTTAAAGGTGGACGTCGTCTTCGTTTCGCAGCTCTTGTTGTTGTCGGTGACCACAACGGTCGCGTAGGATTTGGTACTGGTAAAGCTCAAGAAGTTCCAGAAGCAATCCGCAAAGCAGTAGAAGATGCTAAGAAAAACTTGATTGAAGTTCCTATGGTTGGAACAACAATCCCACACGAAGTTCTCTCAGAATTCGGTGGAGCTAAAGTATTGTTGAAACCTGCTGTAGAAGGTTCTGGAGTTGCCGCTGGTGGTGCGGTTCGTGCCGTTGTGGAATTGGCAGGTGTGGCAGATATTACATCTAAATCACTTGGTTCTAACACTCCAATCAACATTGTTCGCGCAACTGTTGAAGGTTTGAAACAATTGAAACGCGCTGAAGAAGTTGCTGCTCTTCGTGGTATTTCAGTTTCTGATTTGGCATAAGAAAGGGGATAAAATGGCTCAAATTAAAATTACTTTGACTAAGTCTCCAATCGGACGCATTCCATCACAACGTAAAACTGTTGTAGCACTTGGACTTGGCAAATTGAACAGCTCTGTTATTAAAGAAGACAATGCTGCTATCCGTGGTATGATCACTGCAGTATCTCACTTGGTAACAGTTGAAGAAGTAAACTAATGATTTTTAGGGGATGTGGCAATACTCATCCCCTAAAACTAGATATAGTCATCTGTGATGACGTCGTATAGGCGAGTTGATAAGGGAGACAACCTTTTCTCTCTTATCGGCGCTAGCATTTTACAAAAGAGGAGAAAATAATAATGAAACTTCATGAATTGAAACCTGCAGAAGGTTCTCGTAAAGTACGTAACCGTGTTGGTCGTGGTACTTCATCAGGTAACGGTAAAACATCTGGTCGCGGTCAAAAAGGTCAAAAAGCTCGTAGCGGTGGCGGAGTTCGCCTTGGTTTTGAAGGTGGACAAACTCCATTGTTCCGTCGTCTTCCAAAACGTGGATTCACTAACATCAACGCTAAAGAATACGCAATTGTAAACCTTGACCAATTGAACGTCTTTGAAGATGGTGCTGAAGTGACTCCAGTTGTGCTTATCGAAGCAGGAATTGTGAAAGCTGAAAAATCAGGCGTTAAAATTCTTGGTAATGGTGAATTGACTAAGAAATTGACTGTTAAAGCAGCTAAATTCTCTAAATCAGCTGAGGAAGCTATCACTGCTAAAGGTGGTTCTGTAGAAGTCATCTAAGAGAGGTGACCCATGTTTTTTAAATTATTAAAAGAAGCTCTCAAGGTTAAACAAGTTCGATCAAAAATTCTCTTTACAATTTTTATCATTCTTGTTTTCCGTATTGGGACAAGTATTACTGTTCCAGGGGTGAATGCAAAAAGTTTAGAAGCTCTCAGTGGTTTATCTTTCTTAAACATGCTTAGTCTTGTTTCAGGGAATGCCATGAAGAACTTCTCCGTTTTTGCACTTGGTGTAAGTCCGTACATCACTGCTTCTATCGTTGTTCAATTGCTACAAATGGATATTTTACCGAAGTTTGTAGAATGGGGCAAACAAGGGGAAGTAGGACGGAGAAAACTAAACCAGGCTACTCGTTATATTGCACTGGTACTTGCATTTGTTCAATCTATCGGGATTACAGCAGGGTTTAATACTCTATCTGGAGCGAAATTATTAACGACAGATTTAACTCCACAAGTTTTTGTTACCATTGGGATCATCCTAACAGCAGGTAGTATGATTGTAACTTGGCTTGGGGAACAAATTACAGATAAAGGATATGGTAACGGTGTTTCCATGATCATCTTTGCAGGTATTGTCGCTTCAATTCCTGAGATGATTAAGGGTATCTATGTTGACTACTTTGTCAATATCCCAAGTAGCCGATTGACTTCATCTATTATTTTTGTTGTTATTTTGATTATCGCTGTCTTGTTGATTGTTTACTTTACAACATATGTTCAACAGGCAGAATATAAAATCCCAATCCAATATACAAAAGTTGCTCAAGGAGCTCCATCAAGTTCATACCTCCCTTTGAAGGTAAACCCAGCAGGGGTTATCCCAGTTATCTTTGCAAGTTCCATTACAGCAGCACCTGCAGCTATCCTTCAATTTTTGAGTGCAACAGGTCATGATTGGGCTTGGGTACGTACAGCACAGGAAATGTTATCTACAACATCTCCAACAGGAGTTGCTATGTATGCCTTGTTGATCATTCTCTTTACATTCTTCTATACGTTTGTACAGATCAATCCAGAGAAGGCAGCAGAAAACTTGCAAAAGAGTGGGGCCTACATTCATGGGGTCCGTCCTGGTAAAGGGACAGAAGAATACATGTCGAAACTTCTTCGTCGTCTTGCTACTGTCGGCTCTCTCTTCCTAGGTGTTATTTCTATCTTACCTATCGTAGCTAAAGATGTATTTGGCCTTTCAGAAGTTGTTGCTTTTGGGGGAACAAGTCTACTAATCATTATCTCGACAGGTATTGAAGGAATTAAGCAATTGGAAGGGTATCTATTGAAACGTAAGTATGTTGGTTTCTTAGACACAACAGAATAGTTGTAATAGGAAATAAAATTGACTATTGCTCAGAGAGTGGAGTGTAAAAATCGAAGACTTTGTCAGATTTTTATCTCCTCTCTTCTATTTTGTTTTTAAATAGGGGTTGAAATAGATTTCTGCTTCTATTTAAATACAAAATAAGGAGATCCTATCATGAATCTTTTGATTATGGGCTTACCTGGAGCAGGTAAGGGAACGCAAGCAGCTAAAATTGTGGAGAAATTCCATGTTGCACATATCTCAACAGGCGATATGTTCCGTGCTGCAATGGCTAATCAAACTGAAATGGGTGTACTCGCAAAGTCATATATTGACAAAGGTGAGTTGGTCCCAGACGAAGTTACAAATGGTATTGTTAAAGAACGCCTTTCACAGGACGATATCAAAGAAACAGGTTTCTTGTTAGATGGTTACCCACGTACGATTGAACAAGCTCATGCCTTGGATGAAACATTGGCTGAACTTGGTATTGAACTTGAAGGAGTAATCAACATCGAAGTGAATCCAGACTGTCTCTTGGAACGCTTGAGTGGCCGTATCATTCACCGCAAAACAGGTGAAACTTTCCACAAAGTTTTCAATCCACCAGTTGACTACAAGGAAGAGGATTACTACCAACGCGAAGATGATAAACCTGAGACAGTGAAGCGTCGTTTGGATGTCAATATTGCACAAGGTGAACCAATCATTGCTCACTATCGTGCTAAAGGTTTAGTTCATGATATCGAAGGAAATCAAGATATCAATGATGTGTTCAAAGACATCGAAAAAGTATTGACAAATTTGAAATAAAGCGTTTTTCATACTTGCAAAAAATCGCGACAAATGTTATACTGAGATAGTCTGACTTATAATTGTTGCCTCTGTGTCTTGAGGCATCGAATCGAAATTTATGGAGGTGCTTTTGCGTGGCAAAAGACGATGTGATTGAAGTTGAAGGCAAAGTAGTCGATACAATGCCGAACGCAATGTTTACGGTTGAACTTGAAAATGGACATCAGATTTTAGCAACAGTTTCTGGTAAAATTCGTAAAAACTATATTCGTATTTTAGCGGGAGATCGTGTTACTGTCGAGATGAGTCCATATGACTTGACACGTGGACGTATCACTTACCGCTTTAAATAATCGAAAAACTTGGAGGGATAAGAAATGAAAGTAAGACCATCGGTCAAACCAATTTGCGAATACTGTAAAGTAATTCGTCGTAATGGTCGTGTTATGGTAATTTGCCCAGCAAATCCAAAACACAAACAACGTCAAGGATAAGATAGAAAGGAGAAAACATGGCTCGTATTGCTGGAGTTGACATTCCAAATGACAAACGCGTAGTAATCTCATTGACTTACGTTTATGGTATCGGACTTTCAACATCTAAGAAAATTTTGGCTGCTGCTGGAATCTCAGAAGATGTTCGTGTACGTGACCTTACATCAGATCAAGAAGATGCTATCCGTCGTGAAGTGGATGCAATCAAAGTTGAAGGTGACCTTCGTCGTGAAGTAAACTTGAACATTAAACGTTTGATGGAAATCGGTTCATACCGTGGTATTCGTCACCGTCGTGGACTTCCTGTCCGTGGACAAAACACTAAAAATAACGCTCGCACTCGTAAAGGTAAAGCTGTTGCGATTGCTGGTAAGAAAAAATAATATAGGAGGTAAAAGTCTTGGCTAAACCAACACGTAAACGTCGTGTGAAAAAGAATATCGAATCTGGTATTGCTCATATTCACGCTACATTTAATAACACTATTGTTATGATTACTGATGTGCATGGTAATGCAATTGCTTGGTCATCAGCTGGTGCTCTTGGTTTCAAAGGTTCTCGTAAATCTACACCATTCGCTGCTCAAATGGCTTCTGAAGCTGCTGCTAAATCTGCACAAGAACACGGTCTTAAATCAGTTGAAGTTACTGTAAAAGGTCCAGGTTCTGGTCGTGAGTCAGCTATTCGTGCGCTTGCTGCCGCTGGTCTTGAAGTAACAGCAATTCGTGATGTGACTCCAGTGCCACACAATGGTGCTCGTCCTCCAAAACGTCGCCGTGTATAATCATCGCATTACACTGCTTTTCGTTTAAGAGGGAGTAACTAAATGATTGAGTTTGAAAAACCAAATATAACAAAAATTGATGAAAATAAAGATTATGGCAAGTTTGTAATCGAACCACTTGAACGTGGCTACGGTACAACTCTTGGTAACTCTCTTCGTCGTGTACTACTAGCTTCTCTACCAGGGGCAGCTGTGACATCTATCAACATTGATGGTGTGTTACATGAGTTTGACACAGTTCCAGGTGTTCGTGAAGACGTGATGCAAATCATTCTGAACATTAAAGGGATTGCAGTGAAATCATACGTTGAAGACGAAAAAATCATTGAGCTTGACGTTGAAGGTCCTGCTGAAATTACAGCTGGAGATATTTTGACTGACAGTGATATTGAGATTGTAAATCCTGATCATTATCTCTTTACAATCGGTGAAGGTTCTTCTCTAAAGGCGACAATGACTGTTAACAGTGGTCGTGGATATGTACCTGCTGATGAAAACAAAAAAGATAATGCGCCAGTTGGAACACTTGCTGTAGATTCTATTTATACACCAGTTACAAAAGTCAACTATCAAGTTGAACCTGCTCGTGTAGGTAGTAACGATGGTTTTGACAAATTAACCCTTGAAATCTTGACAAATGGAACAATTATTCCAGAAGATGCTTTAGGGCTTTCAGCACGTATCTTGACAGAACATCTTGATTTGTTTACAAATCTTACAGAGATTGCTAAATCTGCAGAAGTGATGAAAGAAGCTGATACTGAATCGGACGACCGTATTTTGGACCGTACGATTGAGGAACTGGACTTGTCTGTGCGTTCATATAACTGTTTGAAACGTGCCGGTATCAATACTGTGCATGATTTGACAGAAAAATCTGAAGCAGAGATGATGAAAGTACGAAATCTTGGACGCAAGAGTTTGGAAGAAGTGAAACTCAAACTCATTGACTTGGGTCTTGGATTAAAAGATAAATAAAGGAGGAATACATGGCTTACCGTAAACTAGGACGCACTAGCTCACAACGTAAAGCAATGCTTCGCGATTTGACAACTGACCTTTTGATCAACGAATCAATCGTGACAACTGAAGCTCGTGCTAAAGAAATCCGTAAAACTGTTGAAAAAATGATTACTCTAGGTAAACGTGGTGATTTGCATGCACGTCGTCAAGCTGCTGCTTTCGTACGTAATGAAATCGCATCTGAAAACTATGATGAAGCAACTGATAAGTACACTTCTACTACAGCACTTCAAAAATTGTTCTCAGAAATCGCACCTCGTTATGCTGAACGTAACGGTGGATACACTCGTATCCTTAAAACTGAACCACGTCGTGGTGATGCTGCGCCAATGGCGATCATCGAATTAGTATAAAATCATCAATTTTGTTGAGTGTTATGATGATGGAGTCTTGTGCTCTTAGTCTAGCTCTGGTCTACCGCTGGGACTTCGGTCCTAGCGGGAACACTCATCATCATTTGATAGGGTAGACGCTTGTTTACGAAATTGTTTTTTTCTTAAGAACAACTTCGTAAGCAGGCGTTTTTTAGTATTTTTTACGGAAATATGCTATACTAGGAAAAAAGAAAATCAAAAACGTTCAGGTTTTCTAAAAATCGTAGAAATGGGGTATAAGGATGAAGGCTATTATTACAGTGGTTGGTAAGGACAAGGCTGGGATTGTTGCAGGCGTGTCTACTAAGATTGCAGACTTGGGTTTGAATATTGACGATATTTCTCAGACGGTGTTAGATGAATACTTTACTATGATGGCAGTTGTTTCTAGCGACGAAAAGCAGGATTTCACCACTCTTCGAAATGAGTTTGAAATTTTCGGTCAGACCTTGAATGTTAAAATCAATATTCAAAGTGCGGCGATTTTTGATGCTATGTACAATATCTAGGAGGTTATCATGGATATTAGACAAGTTACAGAAACCATTGCCATGATTGAGGAGCAGAACTTCGATATCAGAACCATCACCATGGGGATTTCCCTTTTGGACTGTATTGATCCAGATATCAATCGTGCTGCTGAAAAGATTTACCAAAAAATTACCACTAAAGCTGCAAATTTAGTGGCTGTAGGAGACGAAATTGCTGCAGAACTTGGGATTCCTATTGTCAATAAGCGGGTATCGGTGACTCCGATTTCTTTAATTGGTGCTGCGACTGATGCGACAGACTATGTTGTTTTGGCAAAGGCTCTTGATAAGGCTGCCAAGGAGATTGGTGTTGACTTTATCGGTGGATTTTCGGCCTTGGTACAAAAAGGCTACCAAAAAGGAGATGAAATTCTCATCAATTCTATCCCACGCGCTCTAGCTGAGACAGACAAGGTTTGTTCGTCTGTTAATATTGGCTCGACCAAGTCAGGTATCAACATGACCGCGGTCGCTGATATGGGACGTATCATCAAGGAAACAGCTGCGCTGTCAGATATGGGTGCGGCTAAGTTGGTCGTATTTGCTAACGCCGTTGAGGATAATCCTTTTATGGCCGGCGCTTTCCACGGTGTTGGTGAAGCAGATGTTATCATTAATGTTGGAGTTTCGGGTCCTGGTGTTGTCAAGCGTGCCTTGGAAAAAGTTCGTGGACAGAGCTTTGATGTAGTAGCGGAAACAGTCAAGAAAACGGCCTTTAAGATTACTCGTATCGGTCAGTTGGTTGGGCAAATGGCGAGTGAACGCCTTGGTGTTGACTTTGGAATTGTCGACCTAAGCTTGGCGCCTACTCCTGCAGTTGGTGATTCTGTGGCACGTGTCCTTGAGGAAATGGGATTAGAAACAGTTGGTACGCATGGGACGACGGCTGCCCTCGCTCTTTTGAATGACCAAGTTAAGAAGGGTGGAGTGATGGCTTGTAACCAAGTCGGTGGCTTGTCAGGTGCTTTTATCCCCGTTTCTGAAGATGAGGGGATGATTGCTGCGGTGCAAGATGGCTCTCTGAATTTAGAGAAACTAGAGGCCATGACGGCTATCTGTTCTGTCGGGCTGGATATGATTGCCATTCCGGAAGATACGCCTGCTGAGACCATTGCGGCTATGATTGCGGATGAGGCGGCAATCGGTGTTATTAACATGAAAACAACGGCTGTCCGTATTATTCCAAAGGGAAAAGAAGGCGATATGATTGAGTTTGGTGGCTTGCTAGGGACAGCTCCAGTTATGAAGGTTAACGGGGCTTCGTCTGTTGATTTCATCTCTCGCGGTGGCCAAATTCCTGCGCCAATTCATAGTTTTAAAAATTAATAAAAAAGAGAGAGGATTTAAGTTGAGTTTAAGGATGACTGTGTATACTATAATCATTAAATAAAGACCTCCTAACTTTATTTAATAGAAATCCTAAACTTTTTCATAATAATCTCCTAGGGAAGCTACCATGAGGGTAGCTTTTCTTGTGGAAAAATTAAGAGAATGGGCTTTACTTTTGAAAGCCGGATATTTCTTTGATCCATGATATAATAGAAGAAATGGAGGATAGAAAATGTCTAAAGTAAGATTGTACTTGGTCCGTCATGGGAAAACGATGTTTAACACGATTGGACGTGCTCAAGGATGGAGTGATACGCCTCTAACCGCAGAAGGTGAGTTGGGAATCCATGAACTAGGAGTTGGCTTGAGAGAGTCTGGTTTACAATTTGACCGAGCTTATTCCAGTGATTCAGGGCGTACTATTCAAACCATGGGAATTATCCTAGAAGAACTTGGCTTGCAAGGGAAAATCCCTTACCGTATGGATAAGCGAATCCGTGAGTGGTGCTTTGGTAGTTTTGATGGGGCCTATGATGGAGACCTCTTTATGGGGGTTATTCCTCGTGTTTTCAAGGTGGATCATGTTCATCAGTTATCCTATGCAGAGCTAGCTGAAGGCTTGGTAGAAGTTGATACTGCTGGTTGGGCAGAAGGTTGGGAAAAACTCAGTGGTCGTATCAGAGAAGGTTTTGAAACGATTGCCAAAGAAATGGAAGAACACGGAGGGGGCAATGCTCTCGTTGTGAGTCACGGGATGACCATTGGTACGATGGTTTACCTCATCAATGGCATGCACCCACATGGCTTGGATAATGGTAGTGTGACCATCCTAGAATACGAGAACGGCCAGTTTACAGTCGATGTCGTCGGTGACCGTAGTTACCGAGAGCTAGGGCGTGAGAAGATGGAAGAAATAAAAAATTGATAGAAGTTAGCTCCAAGTGGGAGCTAATTTTTTTACTGTTAAATAAGCTAGGTTCGCGACTCAGTATTTCTTGTTATCCAAGTCTAAAAGAACATTTCTCGTCTTTCAAATTCCCTCAAAAATGGTATAATAGTAACATCATAAAATTGGAGAAATAGCATGAGTTTTTACAATCATAAAGAAATTGAGCCTAAGTGGCAGGGCTACTGGGCAGAACATCATACATTTAAGACAGGAACAGATGCATCAAAACCGAAGTTTTATGCGCTCGACATGTTCCCATATCCTTCAGGAGCTGGATTGCACGTAGGACACCCAGAAGGTTATACAGCAACCGATATCCTCAGCCGTTACAAACGTGCGCAAGGCTACAACGTCCTTCACCCAATGGGATGGGATGCCTTTGGTTTGCCAGCTGAGCAGTACGCTATGGACACAGGAAATGACCCAGCGGAATTCACAGCAGAAAACATTGCTAACTTCAAACGTCAAATCAATGCGCTTGGATTCTCTTACGACTGGGATCGTGAGGTCAACACAACAGATCCAAACTACTACAAATGGACTCAGTGGATCTTCACCAAGCTTTACGAAAAAGGTTTGGCCTATGAAGCGGAAGTACCAGTAAACTGGGTTGAGGAACTAGGAACAGCCATTGCCAATGAAGAAGTGCTTCCTGATGGAACTTCTGAGCGTGGTGGCTATCCCGTTGTCCGCAAACCAATGCGCCAATGGATGCTTAAAATCACGGCCTATGCAGAGCGCTTGCTTAATGACTTGGATGAGTTGGAGTGGCCAGAGTCTATCAAGGAAATGCAACGTAACTGGATTGGCAAATCAACTGGTGCCAATGTCACTTTTAAAGTGAAAGGGACTGACAAGGAATTCACCGTCTTTACTACTCGTCCTGATACGCTTTTCGGTGCGACCTTCACAGTCTTGGCTCCTGAGCATGACTTGGTTGACGCCATCACAACAGCTGAACAATCTGAGGCTGTAGCGGACTACAAACACCAAGCTAGCCTCAAGTCAGACTTGGCTCGTACAGACCTTGCCAAGGAAAAAACAGGGGTTTGGACTGGTGCTTATGCCATCAATCCTGTCAATGGCAAGGAAATTCCAATCTGGATTGCCGACTATGTTCTTGCAAGCTATGGAACAGGTGCGGTGATGGCTGTTCCTGCCCACGACCAACGTGACTGGGAATTTGCCAAACAGTTTGGTCTTCCAATCGTAGAAGTGCTAGAAGGTGGAAACGTTGAAGAGGCTGCCTATACTGAAGATGGTCTTCATGTCAATTCAGACTTCCTAGATGGCCTTAACAAAGAAGACGCTATTGCTAAGATTGTTGCTTGGTTGGAAGAAAAAGGCTACGGTCAAGAAAAAGTCACCTACCGTCTCCGTGACTGGCTCTTTAGCCGTCAACGTTACTGGGGTGAGCCAATTCCAATCATTCATTGGGAAGATGGAACTTCAACAGCTGTCCCTGAAAATGAATTGCCACTTGTCTTGCCAGTAACCAAGGACATTCGCCCTTCAGGTACTGGGGAGAGTCCATTGGCTAACTTGACTGACTGGTTGGAAGTAACTCGTGAAGATGGCGTCAAAGGTCGTCGTGAAACCAACACCATGCCACAATGGGCAGGTTCGAGTTGGTACTACCTCCGCTATATCGACCCACATAACACAGAAAAATTGGCCGATGAGGATCTTCTCAAACAATGGTTGCCAGTAGATATCTACGTGGGTGGTGCAGAGCATGCCGTTCTTCACTTGCTTTATGCTCGTTTCTGGCACAAAATCCTCTATGACCTCGGTGTTGTTCCGACTAAGGAACCATTCCAAAAACTCTTTAACCAAGGGATGATTTTGGGAACAAGCTACCGTGACCACCGTGGGGCTCTTGTGGCGACTGACAAGGTTGAAAAACGTGACGGATCCTTCTTCCATGCGGAAACAGGAGAAGAACTGGAGCAAGCACCAGCCAAGATGTCTAAATCGCTCAAGAACGTTGTCAACCCAGACGATGTTGTGGAACAATATGGTGCCGATACCCTTCGTGTTTATGAAATGTTCATGGGGCCACTCGATGCTTCCATCGCTTGGTCAGAAGAAGGTTTGGAAGGAAGCCGTAAATTCCTAGACCGTGTTTACCGTTTGATTACAAGTAAAGAAATTGTTGCGGAAAATAATGGTGCTCTTGACAAGGTTTACAATGAAACCGTTAAAGCTGTCACAGAGCAAATCGAATCCATGAAATTCAACACAGCCATTGCCCAACTTATGGTCTTTGTCAACGCTGCCAACAAGGAAGACAAACTCTATGTGGACTATGCCAAAGGCTTTATCCAATTGATTGCCCCATTTGCACCTCATTTGGCAGAAGAACTCTGGCAAACAGTTACAGCAACAGGTGAGTCCATCTCTTACGTGGCTTGGCCAACTTGGGACGAAAGTAAATTGGTTGAAGACGAAATCGAAATCGTCGTCCAAATTAAAGGAAAAGTTCGTGCCAAATTTATGGTTGCTAAAGACCTATCACGCGAAGAATTGCAAGAAATCGCTCTGGCTGATGAAAAAGTTAAAGCAGAAATTGACGGCAAGGAAATCGTGAAGGTGATTGCGGTACCTAACAAACTCGTTAATATCGTTGTGAAATAAGATAGGAATCCTTCAGAGTAGAATCTGGAGGATTTTTAAATTGGATTATGCTATAATAGTCCCAACTAAGATAAAAACACAGTTCTGGTTGGTGGTCCAGACGTAGGCAAGCCTATCAGTAACCTTCCTCCTTGGTTGTCCATTCTTAGGGATAGATTTAAGGAGGTGCTGTCATGGAAATCGTTTCAATTGGCTTGACAGTTTATTTTGAAGATGGATTTTGGCATGGTTTGTTCGAACAGGTGTATCGAGAATCTTATCAAGTTTGTCGTGTGACATTTGGTCAGGAACCAAAAGAGGATGAAATTTTGAAACTTTTACGGACTCAGTTTGTTCGGTTATCTTTTAGTCCAGAGGCAACAGTCAAACAGCATGTGAAGATTAAGAATCCGAAGCGTCTGCAGCGAGCTGTAAAGAAACAGGTGAAGCAGAAAGTTTCTTCTAAGTCACAAGAACTTTTACAGTTGCAGTACGAGGAACGAAAAAAGCATTCAAAACAACAGTCTAGTCTCCAAAAGCAATTGCTCAAGCAAGAGAAATTTGAACGCAAACAGCAAAAACGTAGAGAGAAGCACAAGGGGCACTAGTGACTCTCTCTTTCATAAAATAGAACAGCTCTTCTTGGATAACAAGAGCTGTTTTTGCTTGTATTGAAGATTTCTTTCCTAATAGATAGACTTATCGTTAATGGCAGTTTCAAATTCAGGACCATACTTGCTTACTTCAAATTCAATCCTGCCCCATTCAGCATTTTCATTTTACTAGAAGGGAGTGTGTGCCATGATTTCTGATTCATTTTTTATTGTTTGCTTTGGTGAGAACAATACTACCGACTCTTGGATTTTTCTGCCGGATGCTATAAAATACCTCTTTTATAGCGCATGTTTAAAAATATAATGTGTGGTTGTAAGTGATTTTAAACTTCCTCTAGTGATTCGATAGAAGAAAAACGGTTGCAGCCTGCACCACTTTAACTTAGCCCCCATTATTTTACCACTTGTCCTTTCATTTTAACTGCTTATCTCAAAAGTCGATTTTTCTTTCATTCTTTTTGTTAAACTAGTGTGGTTAAGAGGAGGAAAAAATATGATTTTACAAGCTAAACATTTGACTAAACAGTATGGCAATCATATGGCTGTCGATGATATTCAGTTAGAGTTTGAAAAAGGAAGTTTCAATGCTATTTTGGGACCCAATGGTGCAGGGAAATCAACCACCATTTCCATGTTAATCGGTTTGAAAAAGCCGACACAAGGTCAGATTCGATATGCGCCAAATACGAAAATCGGAGTGGTTTTTCAAGCTAGTGTACTGGATGAGATGTTGACGGTTAGGGAAAATCTCACGATTCGTGCTCAACAATATAAGGAGATTGCGGCAAGTCGTGTGGATGATTTGATTCATCAACTGGGTTTGACTGCTTTCCAGAAACAACTATATGGGACTTTGTCAGGTGGGCAAAAACGTCGGGTTGATATTGCGCGTGCTCTTCTTTCGAGACCAGATATTCTTTTCTTGGATGAACCAACGACAGGTCTTGATATTCAAACTCGCAAATCCATCTGGGATCTACTGTATCGACTACAAAAGGATGAAGGGATGACTATTATCTTAACGACTCATTATCTGGATGAAGCGGATGAAGCGGATCAGATCTATATCGTTGATCATGGGAAAGTGATTGCGCAAGGTTCTGCGACTGCTATTAAAAGTCAGTATGCATCTAATATTCTAAAAATTCGTTTTAAGGAAATGAAGGATCTAGAAAAATTGCTACAGACTGGAATGACAGTCGAGGAAGAAAATGAGATGGAATATCTTTTTTATCCAAGGACGTCACAGGAGGCCATTGAATATTTGGCAAAAGTTCGAGAAAAAATTGATTCTTTTGAGTTTCGTTCGGGTACTATGGATGATGCCTTTATTGCACTTACAGGAAGAGAGGTTCGCTAATGCTAGCTTTATTAAAACGGAATTTTATCTTATATTTTCGTAATCGTTCGGGAGTATTTTTCTCATTATTGGGGGCATTGATTTCCTTCCTCCTTTATATCATTTTTTTGCAGAAGAATTTGACAGATTCTTGGTCCCAACTCCCTAATAGTACGAACCTTTTAAACAACTGGCTGATGGGTGGGACCTTGGCTGTGACTGGGATGACAACCAGTTTTACAGCTCTTAAACAAATGGTACAGGATCGCGAAAATCAAGTGAATCAAGATCTTTTCTTGACAGATTTAGGTAACTGGGGCTTACAGGCGTCCTATCTGATCAGTAGTATTGTTATTTCTTTTGTCATGCAGATATTTATGTATGCTGTTATGAGTTTTTATTTTAAAGAGAGCCCAGTTATCAGCCATTTACCGGAAATTGCTTTGATTATGTTGTTAAGCAGTCTGCTTTCAAGTTTGGTAAATGTTCTCTTGATTTACCGTTTTCAATCTGTAGATAGCCTTGGTAAACTAGCAACGATAGTGGGAACTGCTTCTGGATTTTTAGTAGGAACTTATATCCCCATTGGAGTATTACCTGATTCTGCACAGCTTTTCATGAAATGTACCCCTGCAACTTATATTGCTTCTCTCTATCGACAAGTCTTGATGAAAGAGCGGTTAGAGACCGCATTTTCAGGAAATAACAGTCTGTTACAGGAATTTCAAGAAAAAATGGGAATCCAAATCAACTGGCAAGAACTATTGACAAAGGAAGAAACATACTTTATAGTGGTTATTATCAGTCTCATCGCTATTCTTCTTTGGCTTTTATTTGTTAAAGTGTTTAGCAAGAGAAAATAAAGATGTATTGGAGAGAAAATGAAGATTCGTTTTGAAATGAAGACAGAGTTTTCAGAAAAAGACCCACACATTTTAATTCAGGCAGCTCAGTTAACCGATCAAGCAAGAGAAGTCATGGAGTATTTAGAACAATTTTCAACGACCAATCAGGTGGTCATTCCTATTCGAACGGATGATCATCTGGTTATGGTGAAAATTGAGGATCTTATTCTAGCAGATATCGATAAGAATTTGTTGACCATTTATACGGTAGATGGGATTTATAAAACTAAGGAAACATTGACAAACTTTCAGAATCGGGTTAACCGGCGTAATTTCATACAGATATCACGTCATTCAGTTATAAACATTGACCATTTAGAGTCATTATCGGATAGCTTTTCAGGGAACATGATGGCTAAGATGACTCGGGGTCTCAAATCGAGTGTGAGTCGGAAATACGTTAAGTCCTTAATGGATTATCTAGGTTTATAGGAGAAAATCATGAAGCGATTGATTGCTTATTTTGTATCAGGAATGCGTACGGCCTCCTTTGTTTATTTGAGTTTGGTGTTATTGGCTCAGTTTTATTCAGGTATTACCTATCCCGCACCAACGACAAAAAATATTCTAGCTTTGTTTTTGATGAGTGGAATTATGGGGGTATTGACCGTAATCCTTGAAAGACTAGAGTTTCTTGCTTATAGTATGCGTGTAGGAGTTCATTTGTTAGCGACAGCTACTATTTTAGTATTGACCTACTTATTTTTTGGCTGGGGTTCAGCATTGTTGAGTCCCTTGCTTTGGTTCTTTTTCTTATTAATTTATGGACTGATATGGTTGTACCAGATCTGGCAAACTCACAAGCTCACCCAACGAATTAATCAAGCCTTAGAAGATAAAAGAAAGAAAACGAATCACTAATGTAGTGTTTAGGATGAGGTTTGAGGAGAGTGCTAGTTTCCATTTAGAGTAATTTATGATATAGTATTTTCAGAGTAAAACAAGGAGAAAAACGATGCCAGTAAATGAATATGGTCAGATGATTGGTGAGTCAATGGAAGGTTATACATCTGGTGAATTGCCTTCTATTGATTTCTTAGAAGGGCGCTACGCTCGGATAGAGGCTCTTTCGGTGGAAAAGCATGCGGAGGATTTATTAGCTGTTTATGGTCCAGATACTCCTCGGGAGATGTGGACCTACCTCTTTCAGGAGCCGGTGGCAGATATGGAGGAACTGGTTACCGTCTTAAATCAGATGTTAGCTCGTAAGGACCGTTTTTACTATGCGATTATAGACAAGGCAACTGGTAAGGCTTTGGGGACTTTTTCTCTCATGCGTATTGACCAGAATAACCGAGTGATAGAAGTGGGTGCCGTCACTTTTTCTCCTGCTCTTAAGGGTACGAGGATAGGGACAGAGGCTCAGTATCTCCTAGCGCGATATGTTTTTGAGGAGCTTAACTATCGTCGCTATGAGTGGAAATGCGATGCTCTAAATCTCCCATCCAGACGAGCCGCGGAGCGTTTGGGCTTTGTTTATGAAGGCACCTTCCGTCAGGCAGTCGTTTATAAGGGGCGCACGAGGGATACGGATTGGTTGTCTATGATTGATAAGGACTGGCCTCAAGTCAAAGCTCGTTTAGAAACATGGTTGGCTCCTGAAAATTTTGATAAAAATGGACGACAGTACAAGAGCTTGAGAGAACTTTAAGAGGTGTTGACATGATCACTATTAAAAAGCAAGAAATTGTCAAGCTAGAGGATGTTTTGCATCTCTATCAGGCAGTTGGATGGACAAATTATACCCATCAACCTCAGATGTTGAAGAAAGCCTTGTCTCACTCATTAGCGATTTATCTAGCACTTGATGGCGATGCCGTGGTGGGCTTGGTCCGTTTGGTCGGGGATGGTTTCTCATCAATTTTTGTCCAGGATTTGATCGTTTTGCCTAGCTATCAGCGCCAAGGGATTGGTAGCAACTTGATGAAAGAGGCTTTAGGTGACTTCAAAGATGCCTATCAAGTCCAACTAGTGACCGAACAGACAGAAAAAACCTTGGGATTCTATCGTTCTCTAGGATTTGAAACCTTATCTACTTATGATTGTACAGGAATGATTTGGGTGGATCGAAAAAGATAAAAAAATTATTTTTTCTTAAGTAAAGTTTAAGCCTTTTCCTGTATTATATAATCATTAAATAAAGACCTCCTAACTTTATTTAATGAAATCCCAAACTTTTCTTTTTCATAATAATCTCCCTTAACTCCACCCAATCAGGTGGAGTTTTTTTGCTTTATTTCAAGCTTTTCGGGAATTTCTTAAACATCGTTTTCCGATAAATTTCGGTAGTTTTTGGAATTTGGTCGGGGAATTTTCGGGGACTTTTTTAGCGAATATGACTAAGAAATAGGTCTGTTGTCGCTTCGGCTAATTCGTCCTCAACCTGATTATACCGATCCGTCATATAAACTTTTGTATGGCCTAGCGCCTGGCTTAATTGTTCAAGCGGAACCCCTGCAATAATGCTTTGAGTCGTGAAGAAGTGGCGCATCATGTGAGGTGTTACATGTAGACCTGTCGCTTCATTCACTAGATTAAAGTTTCTATTTAGTTGGTTTGGATTGATGAGACCACCTTTTTCATTAAGGGTGATATAATCTTTTTGTTGCTCCTTAATAATCCCTAACTTTCGTTTAATCTTAGAAGCTTCAGCTATCAGATAATAGATAAGGTCTGTTCCGATATCATCAAGGCAGACATAGCGCTCTGAATCCTTCGTTTTAAGCCCTCCTTTCCCTTTTAAGGTCTGGTTGCTCCGACTATCTCTAAGATGCAGTATAGCCCGTCCATTGTCGTTCTGAGTGACGTCCATTGGGCGCAATCCAAAGACTTCTCCTCTTCTCAGTCCAAAGATAGTAAGATAGGTAAGAGCGTAGAATTGTTTTGGCATGATTTCCTTTGCTTTTGCTATCCAAGTCTTGAACTCCTTGAGAGTCACTTTCTTGTTAGCAGCAGGAATATCACTCTGGCCAATGAAGACACCTTTCAAGCGATTTGAGAGCAGATTTCCATTTTTTACAGCATCGTTTAGCAATGCCATGAAGCTGGAATTGAGGGTCTGAACAGTGTATCTAGTATGGTTCTGCAACTTGTCAGCGATAAAGAGTTCATACTCATTTCTATCTAGGTTTTTAAGCAGAACAGAACCAAACTTGGGTTTAATATGGTTTTTATATAGGTTGTCATTGAGGTAGTAGGAAGTGTCATTCCAGCGCCCTGTCGATAATCTCTTTTCAGAATAGATATCCCAGTACTGATCAAGTGTTAGATTCGTATTGATACCTAATTCCTGATCGTGGATTTGTTGCTCAATCTCTGCCAAGGCTGCACGAGCTTGAGGGAGAGTTGTGAAACCACTTTTACTTTTTTCTCTTTTTTTACCTCGGAAGAAAAAAGAACGTCTGACATAGTAACGTTTGCCTTTAGCAGTCTCATAGTAATAGATATTTGGGTATTTTGTTTTATTATATTTCATTGTATTCTCCTTGTTTATCGGCTTCTGGACAAGGTCTAAACATTGAGAATATTGACATCACCCCTTTCATGGTGTAAAATAGGGTATAGAAAAGAGGCCTTTTTAATGGCTGATTTTTTATAAGGGTGAGCTTCACAATCAAACTTTGGCGAGGGTGATTGTGGGGCTTTTTTGTTATTTCTTGACTTTATCTTTTAAAGCTTTCTCTAATAGGGATTGAGCTTTTTCTATTTTATTTAAGTATTTTCATTTCTCCTTTGTACTCTTGAGATATTTGAGTTTTATCAGAGTCTGAGGTATAAACAAGCAGTTGAGGTGTATCTTTTTCTAAATCAACATTGTAGCCTTTTTCTTGAGCCCACTTTTCAAAGATGGTATTTTTAGCTTTCAAAAATTCATTTGAAATATAGATTTTACGACTAGAGCTTTCATTTTTCCAGTTTTCTCCAATTCGCACTGAAATATGTTTATCATTGCCTCCAGGAACAAAATCAACCTTTTCCCCTTTATCAATAATTTCAGCGTTGTCTTTAAAGTATAACGCGAAATCTTCGCCTAACTCTTTAGTCATTTTAAATTTCTGTTCAACTGCTGCTGATGATGTTTTTTCAGCTTTGGTTGCAGTATTTTTAGATGGATTCTTTAAAATACTATTTGTCACACCGATAGCTAAGATAGCTACCAATATCCAAAACCAGACTTTTTTATAAAAAGGCTTAGAATCTTTTTCTTTTTTCATAACATCTCCTTAAATTATATTTGCTAAATTATAATATTCCTCTTTTACCATAATTTCATTAGTCATGGTTTTTAGATCATAGTAGGACATGAATTTGAGGTAATCAAACTCTGTAGGGTCGTCTAAGCTTTCTATCGCATCTTTTACGAGATGATGGATCATATTCCTATCAGCTTCGTTTTCACAGCGTAGGCGAGCGTTCTGGTACTCTGAGCGTGTGTGATCCTTGTGTCCTAGTTCATGCAGTAGGACTTTAACTCTCTCTTTTTTGTTGAGCTTGCTCGATAAGAAAGCCGTATTGGTTTCTTTTTCGTAAAATCCAAGTTCGTCAGGCATCAAATCTCCATCAAAATCGATAATACGAATCTGAAAATGACTTATAATTTCTTTTTCAGTCACTAAGCAATACCTCTAATCAGCAGCTTCTTTTAGATAACCTTCAATGATAGACTGGATGATTTTTTTCTTTTCATCTGTTAATTCTCGACCGCCAAACATCATGACATTAGATGCCATTTCTTCAACATTTAGAACTTTCCCTTGCCATATATACTCTTTTGAATCACCAGCGATGGCAGGATTATCTGTACGTCCTAGCAGATAGTCCGTGGAAACGTTGAAGTAGTCAGCAATTTCTTGAAGACGTTCAGCATTTGGTTTTTTGTTTTTCATACTATAGATTGTATTTCTACTATATCCTAATGTTTCTTCAAGAGAATTTATAGAAATTCCACGATTTTGACAAAGTTCTTTTATTTTTTCGAACAAAGAAAACATTGATTTATCAACCTTTCTAAGACATGACAAAAAATATTTAAACTTTTGATTGCAAAACTATTGACAAAATACAATCTATAGTTTAGAATATTATTTGTAAGCTAAAGAGTTAGCGAAAAAGACAACTAAAAAATAAAGCCTTACAAAACTGATTGGCGTCCGTTTTCCAGGTAGAACCTTACTTTTAGTAGGTCTTTTCTCTATGATTAAATTCTAAACTATAGATTGTATTTTGTCAAGAAATTCGCTAACTTTTTAGATAATTTTTTAAAAAGAAAGGAGAGAAAGATGAGCAATTTATCAAAAAAATCATTACCAATCCAAGATTTAGAAATCAAGATTAGTAGTGATTCTAGTGTTCCACACGTTATTTTGAATGGAATTGATTTCCGAGCTGAGGGTATCGGCCTTAAATCTATCAAAATCATTTGGGGGACTAAGGGAGGTGAAATCCCAGAATCTCTCATCCAAATTGACTATATAGATGCTCGCGAACAGCTACACGAAGCAACTGTTAAGCAATCATTTCAAAATACTTTACTTAAATAGCTCCGGGTTTGTTACAAGATTAGTAATGATTTGTGAGGCAGTTTGAGATAGAAAGTTTAGAGAAAACACACCTACTTTTTCAGCGACACTCTTGGTTTCTCTCCAAACTTTAGGACTCCTCACTGAATCAAGAAACTGATGCCCTTGGTAAGTCATGCCATGAACAAAAGCAATATACAAAGAATTTGAACCGTCAAATTTTGGAGACCAATCTATAAAACCAGCTTCGGATAGTAACTTACAGTGATAAACAATAGTATTTGTCTCATACTTGTTAGCTCTGTTAAATTTCGAGTTATTAGAGAAAATAAACGGTTCTGGATATTGATGTAATTCTTCAATGTCTAGCAAAATATCTCTTACTAATTCTGGTTCAAATTTCATGGTACACCTCCGAGTTTTATTTATATTATATCAAATTTAGAAAGGAAGAATATGAGTAAAGAACTAAAAATAATTAAGGCTAAAATTAAAACTCGTTTGATTGAGCTGGATATGACTCAGTCTGAATTGGCAAAACAAGTATTCGTCGCACCTTCGGTCATTTCAGAGTTGCTGAAGTATGGCAAAGGAAGTGATTATGTTAAAGAAAAAGTCACTGATGTTTTAGGAATTGAGAATCCTTGGAAAAATCACTGAGAGGTCCATATGCAAGCGAAAATAATACTGAATTGGCAAAGGAAAAATCACCAACTTAGTCAGATGATGATCGACAGTCTTGAGGGACTGGACGTTTGGGAAACTATTTTAACACTGGGAAAAGTAAGGAAAGGAATGTTATGAACAACGCAGCGCAAAAAGTAACACGGATTGATAAAGATGCCTGGGATATCGCTACAGAGCTGGCGAACGAGTACGGAGTATCCATTTGTCATATCATCAGTGAGAGCGTCCGCTACTGTGCAGAGAATGCCGAATTTAAGGAGATGGACGTTGTTGTTAAACGGTTGGTAGTCGGCAGTAAGGTGCTGGAGTAGGAGGGTGAAGATGAACAATGCGAGACAAGATAATGATCTCATCAAAGAAATCATTGAGAAACATTTTGAAAATATGGTCGATGATGTTTTGGAACACACAGAGACCTACTATGAAGCCTTGGGAGCTATTAGTAGCATCAAAGGAAGCAAGATCCCGAATATGCTTCACTTAGCTGATTGTTTGGTAAAAGCTATCAGAAAACGTGCTATGCAACAAAAAACACCTAATCATAAAAATTAGGTGCTGAAGGAGAGGGATATGAACGAAATTTTTAACTTTCACGGACAAGAAGTCCGTACTTTGACAATTGATGACGAGCCTTGGTTTGTCGGGAAGGATGTTGCGGATATTCTAGGATACCAAAACGGTAGTCGAGACATAAACCGTCACGTAGATGAAGAAGATCGCCAAAACTACCAAAACGGTACTTTTGGAAATAGAGGTGTTACCGTTATTAACGAATCTGGTCTTTACTCTCTCATTCTTTCAAGTAAGCTTCCTCAAGCCAGAGAGTTTAAGCGTTGGGTGACATCAGAGGTCTTGCCAGCTATTCGCAAGCAGGGCGGATTTATCCGTGAGGATTTGGACGAAGATGCCTTTATCGCTCTTTTTACTGGTCAGAAGAAATTGCGTGAGCAACAGGCGACCATGCTAGAAGATATTGACTATCTCAAAAGTGAGCAACCGATTCATCCGAGCTATGCTCAATCACTACTGAAGAAGCGTAAGGCTCGTGTAGTAGCTTGCTTGGGTGGTATTGATAGCCCTGCTTACGCTGATAAAATCTTCGCTCAATCAGTATTCAGACAAGCTGAGATTGATTTCAAGGATCATTTTAATATCAGTCGTTATGACTTGCTACCGAAAAAATTCGCAGATGCCGCATTGGCCTATTGGATGACTTGGGAGCCAAGCACCAATACTAAGATGAAAATCATGAAATTGAACTCATTTGACGAAATTTAGAAAGGGTAAAAGATGGATAATGTTCTAATTTCATTAACAGACTGGATCAAATCCATTATCAGGGACACGATCACAAGGTTGGTTGAAATAGAAAAAGATAGTGACCACTATCCTGAATTGATGGATGTAGGCACTACCTGCGAATTTCTAGGAATCAACTATGACACATTTTCAAATAATTATCGTTACATGAAGGGATTTCCAAAAGAACTCCCTGGTAAGAAATGGTCAAAAAGAGCCATCAAGGAATGGCTCTCTAATCAACTATAATAACTTTACTAAAAGGCTTCTGGACAAGGTCTTAGCAAAATTATTTGACTATATTATAGCACAAAAAGAGGATAAAAAACATGAATAATTTACAAATTATCGCAGTATGCACAGTAGTTTCAGTAGTCTTGATTGAATCACTGATTATGAATATCAAGCTTAAAATGGCCATGAGACCGAAGAAGATCCAATTTCAAGCGCCACAAGTTGAAAAAGGGTTTATCGACTTTAAAACAGGGCGACGTGTGGACATTGATCCCGTGACACGAAAAGAAACATTTGTGGATTAGTAGAGAAATGGAGGGTATCAATGGCTGTTAAAAACAAGCGATACTACTGGATTCAACTCACTCAGGATTTTTTCAAATCTAAAGAAATGAAGTTACTTCGGAAGATTGCTGGTGGCGATACACACACTATTATCTATCTTAAAATGATGTTGATTAGTTTGGAAGATGGAGGGTGTATCTACTACGATGGACTTGCTGATAATCTTGCTGAAGAAATCGCTCTTATGATTGACGAGAATGTTGAAGACATCAAAATTACTTTGCTATTTTTGGAAAGCAAAGGTCTGCTGACTAGAAAATCAGATAGAGACTATTTTTTGGAGCAAGTTCCTGAGATGGTAGGTAGTGAAACCGCAAGCGCCAGAAGGGTTCGCAAGTTTCGAGAAAATCAATTAGCGTTACAATGTAACAACGATGAAACAAAGCGTAACGGAGATATAGAGAAAGATATAGATACAGAGATAGAGAAAGAGAAAGATGTAGATGAAAATCCAGTCACACTCATCGTCGAAGAATATCAATCTCGTATCGCTCCGTTGGATGGAACTCAATTTGAAATCTTGAAAGAGTTCGTCACATTAGACGGCATGGAAGCAAAGGTTGTCCTGAAAGCAATTGGTCTTGCTGCTGATAATGGTAAAAGAAACTTTAGTTATATCAGAGCGATTTTGACCAATTGGAAGAACGATGGAGTTTTGACTATTGCAGCAGTCGAGGAACGTGAGCGAGCGTACAAAGAAAGTAAAATCAGCAAACGTCCAGGTAATCAGAAATCAAATGTTCCTGAATGGTCACAGCCAGACTATGTCAATAAGACTAGTGATGAGACCAAAAAGGACCTTGAGAGGAAGAAAAAAGAAATGCTAGAAAAACTAGAGAAAGGAAGAAACTGATGTTTATTTTGAAACACGGAACAAAAGAAGAAAAACCGTACTTGAGGGCTGTCACAATCGGTGTGACTGGAATTGATATCTCATTTTCGGAAGAGAGGGGAGCTATTCGGTTTGTTTCTCGTGCGGTCGCATTGCAGGTAGCTAAGGCACTTAGATCTTTTGGGAATTTCTATGTGATTCAGGTGAAGGGATGAAAGATATACGAATACTAGATGCGTGCTGTGGGTCTAGAATGTTTTGGTTCGATAAAAAGGAACCACACACAACATACATGGATAGACGTGAAGAAGAATTTGAAATTCACAAAAAGAAAATCAATGTTAAGCCAGATATTGTCGCAGATTTTCGAGACATGCCATTTGATGACGAAACATTTAACCTTGTTGTATTTGATCCGCCACATCTTCTATGGGCTGGTCAGAAATCCTTCATGCGTGCGCAATATGGTCAACTAGATTTGTTGACTTGGAGATTAGACTTGCAACAAGGTTTTGAAGAGTGTTTTAGGGTCTTGAAAACAGGTGGAACACTTATTTTCAAGTGGTCTGATGCTCAAGTAAATGTTAAGGAAATTTTGGAATTGGTTCCGCATCAACCACTTTTTGGACAGCAACGTGGGACGACTCACTGGATGGCTTTTATGAAATTTTAGGAGGTATTGATGTTAAATCTCTATTTCATTTACAACGGTCACCGCAAGATACTCATTGGGAGTTTCGGCCACATACATAGCGCAATCAATGAACTAAAGAAACATCAAGCTAGTTACTCAGCAATCAGTCATCCACGATTTCGGAAAAGCATGAGTGGTGAGAACATTAGGATTGACTACGGAGCAGCTGATTGCTACTACTTGATTACGAAGAAAACGGAGGAAAACTAAGATGAATACAAAAATGAATTTGGAAGAAAAGGTTCAACAGTGGTTTGTTGACCGAAATTTACATGAAGCAAACCCAGTCAAGCAGTTCTTGAAGTTGATGGAAGAGTCAGGAGAATTGTTTGAGGGTATTGCAAAGGATAAATCTGAACTGATTTACGATGCGCTTGGAGACATCCAGGTAGTTTTGATTGGGCTTGATCAACAGATTAAGAACGGTGCTCAGATTTCAGCCAATCAACAGGAACTTGAATTGCTGCTGATGGTTTCCAGTTTGGGCAATATCGCTCAGAAGCTATACGCTCATGTCTGTCACAATGAAACAAAAATTCCTTTAATCAAAGCAGACTTAATGTTTCTTGACAGTGTGATTGGTACGGTTTCATTTTGCAATGGGACTACAGCTGAAAGTTGCTTAGAAGAAGCTTATGAAGTCATCAAGGACCGCAAAGGTAAGATGATTGATGGGGTGTTTGTGAAAGAGGAGGATTTATAAAATGAAAAAACTAGGTATTGTTTTAGGTGCTGTATTTGTAATCGTTGTATCGCCATTTGTAGTTCAGTATGGATGGAATGAAATTATCACAACAATCATTCCAGTTGGTAAAATCACAGTCTGGCAAGCATTAGGGATGGATGCACTACTATCTTTCATCTGGCCTGTGTTATCCAGCAAAAAGGAATCTGAATATGATTATTCTTATGCTGTAAAGAGCAGTATTTCAAAAATCATTACATGTGCATTTTTAATTTGGTTAGCTAGTTTGTTTATTTAAGGAGGATTTGGCATGATACCAAAATTTAGAGTGTGGGATAAAGCGCGAAACGAAATGAATTATAAAGTCATGGTAGGCAATTGTGACACAGATGACGAAAACTGGACTTGTCCTATCGTTTGGATTGAAGAAAGAAAAGACTGGTTACATTTTGATGATTATGAATGTATCATGCAATCAACAGGCCTCGAAGATGATTCTGGGAAGGAAATTTTTGAAGGAGATGTCATCCTTTGGACTTATTGGGATGAATTTGAAGATAGCGGTAGAGCAAAGGTTATCTTTGATAAAGGTATGTTTAAGTTATTAGATATATGCAAAGAAAAAGAGGTCTGGGATAGTCTATCTGACTGTATTGAAAACTGTAACATATACCTACAAGGTAATATATACGAAAATCCAGAGCTTTTGGAGGTCAAAGAGTGAGGTATTTTAAAATCTTATGTGTTGTTTTACTTGCATCCTTCCTCGTAGCATGCCATCAGATTTCGAGTGGGACGGTGGTAGATAAGTACATTGATGAACCTCACACAACTTTCATACCTGTTACAACAGGAAAAAGTTCGGTACTTGTGCCAACCAGAACCAAAAGAAAATACATTCTGGTCGTTTCAGGTCGTGCAGGTAATAAGCAAGTTGAAGAAACGTTTGAAGTGACAGCTGAGGAATACAAACACTATGAAATTGGTAATACTTTCATACAAGATGCCGCTTTAGAAAATGAAGAAGGAGATAGAGAATGATTGAATTTATTAAAGAATTTGGAATAACTTTTCTGTGCTTTTTATTGGTTACTCAGTCGTGGAATGTGTGACAGGAAAGGAAAAGAAAGATGATCAATAATGTTGTTTTGGTAGGTCGCTTGACTCGTGACCCTGAGTTACGATACACGCTATCAAATGTGGCTGTTGCGAGTTTCAGTTTGGCAGTGAATCGCAATTTTAAGAATCAGGCAGGTGATCGTGAAGCTGATTTTATTAGTTGCATCATGTGGCGCCAACAGGCTGAAAATTTTGCAAATTGGGCAAAAAAGGGCGCTTTGGTGGCTGTAGTTGGTCGCATTCAAACTCGTAGCTATGATAATCAGCAAGGACAACGTGTTTATGTGACGGAAGTTGTAGCTGAAAGCTTTCAGCTTTTGGAAAAGCGAGATAAGACTGCGGACCATTCGAGCATGGAAAATCAGATGCCACCAAGCTTCGGAGCCAGTGATCCAGTGGATATTCCAGATGATGGATTGCCATTTTAGGGAGGTGTGAAGGATGAACAGACTGAAAAAAGATTTTATTCTAGCTATCGATAATTTAAAAATTGATATTTTAACAAACTCAGATAATCTAAACAGCTATGAGTTGGGAAATATCAAGAAACACGCAGGAGATTTATATGAAACTCTTGTATGGTTGCAGTATGCTGCGGAGGAGGCAGGTAGATGAGTTATGAATGTTCGAATTGTTGTAAAAAAATCGAAGATGAGTTTCTGGTAGTACAAGAGAATCATGTTATTCTTTCGTTATTTAACGATGTTGAAAATTGCTTCTGTAGTCAGCAATGTGTCAATGATTTCTTGATGATTGAATCTAAATACTTATCAAATGGAGATATACCATACGATGAAGAGGAGGTAGAGTGATGGAAGAAGTTATTATGGCTACATTGCCTAACAATGAATTAAATCGTTTGATTAAAATTGAAATTGCAGTTGAAAATCTAATCGAAAACGGAATTCTTGATGAAGATATTTTTAATGAATATTTGAAAGAAATATAGATTGAGGAGGGCACAGAATGAAACGTTTTATCTTAATTTGGATTTTATTGTCTGCTGGATTAAATATTTGGCAGAGTATCCACATTAAAAAACTAGAATCAAAGAGTCCGATTGTCATTTATAAAGCTGACAATCAAGGCGCAGAAATCAAAGGTAGAGTCTTACAAAAGGAGAAGATTGGAGACATGTACACTATCACAGTACAAAATTACGGAGTGTTCGTAGTTACTCAAACAAACTATGAATCTCTTAAAATAGGAGATGAGGTAATATTGTAATGACAAAGTACAAGAAACCAACTTACATCATCATTCAGGAAGCAATGGCAGAGCGCATCAGATTTCTGGAAGATGAACTGTATGAAAGGGCCTATAAGGATATTGAGAAGCTAGAAGCTCAAAATGATTTCTTAAAAGCCCTTTGTAATAATCAACTTGAAATTATCATGGATTACGAATGGAAGCAGATGCAAGAGCAGGCTGAGTTCATAAAAGCTAATACCAGGAAATGGAGAGCAAGATGAATAGAAGGATTAAAAAGAAGAAAGCTAAACAACTTGCTCAGAAGAAACAAATAGAATTAGAAAATAAGCTTAGAAAGTTAAGTCAGGAAGAAATTGAAGTTTTATCTAGAATGATTAAGCAGATAGTTTCTGACATCAGTAAGGCTTTCTCTAAAATGTTCGATAGCTTATTTAATTATTTAGAAAATTCGGAGGTAAAATTTGAAGAAATTGAGCGACGAAGACCTCAAAACATTGGACAGAGAACTTTTCAAATTCCAAAACATTCAACGTACAATAGATTTGAGAAGACTAGAATTAGAAACTCGAAACCCAAATGCTCAGAGTGGTCCCAGCGTAGGAATAAGCAAACCTACCGAAACCATCGCAATCAGAATCGCAGATGATCCAACCTTAAAATTTCTCGAAGGGTTCAAAGCTATTATTAACAAACTCTTGATCAATCTAGTTGATGAAGATAAGGAAATCTTTAATCTGCGCTGGAGATATCCTCAACTGAGATGGGAAGAAATAGCAGAACAGAAATTCATGAGCAAAGCTACAATCTATCGACGTAGAAGGATTATCCTAGAGCAGTACGCTATTTTGAAAGGTGAGCTATAAATAAAATGAGACAAAAGGCATCTTGAAGTCTCACAAAAAAAGGTTTATTATGATAGCATGAACTTCTGAAACAAAAACACACATTACATCTTAGGAGTCATCCTTAATTCTAGTCAAACAAGTTGTCCAACAGAAGTATCGTCAAGAGTCAGCAAAGTGCTGGCTTTTTGTTTTGCAGAAAGGAGGTAGAACATGGAATTTGTATCGCCGATAAAAGATAATGATGACATTCAGGCAATGAAAGATTATCTAAAAGAGTGGAATGAGATGTATTATATGCTATTCATTACAGGTCTGAATACTGGCTTGAGAGTTGGAGATATACTTACATTGAAAGTTAAAGATGTACAAGGTTGGCACATCAAGCTGAGAGAACGGAAGACTGGCAAGCAGATAACAAGACGGATGACGAAAGAACTCAAGAAAGAAATGAGAAGATATGTAGAAGGCAAACCATTTCATCATTTCTTATTCAAGAGTAGGCAAGGTCAGAATAAAGCAATCACTCGTGAGCGAGCCTATCAAATCATTCATGAAGCAGCTGAAGAGCTAGGCATTGATAACGTAGGAACTCACACGATGCGCAAGACTTTTGGATATAAATACTACAACAAGACAAAGGACGTAGGAACATTACAGAAGATGTTCAATCACTCATCACCAGCGATTACCCTGAGATACATAGGGATAGAGCAAGCAGAGCTTGATGACGCACTACGGAACTTTGTCATTTAATTTTTTAGATATTACTTTCACATAATGAGTTAAGCATAAACTGAAAAAATCAAAGACACAAAAAGCTAGGAGCTGTAAGGATTTGAGAATCAAGGGGAGTTTAACAAAATATAAGATATGTGAAAGTGAGGGATAAAATTGGTATAGTTACAAGAGGTATGACTATGATAAAAGTACTGAAAAGAATTTTGAATTTGATTTATAAAAAAATATCAAGCAAAGATAAAATTCAAATTTTAGGAAGCATTGGCGATGAAACTTTAAACCTCGAAGTAAGCGACATAGGGATACAAGGGAAAATTGTGGTTAGTGAAATTCACCCAGAATCAATTAGATTTTATAAGCATATCAAAGACAATAACAAAATCATTTCTATTAGCGAATACAAAAATAAAAAAGAATGAGACAAAAGACATCTTGAAGTCTCACAAAAAAAGGTTTATTATGGTAGCATGGTTTTCTTGTATGAGAGGGGATAGGTCACTGACCTGTCCCTTTTAGTATTGGAAAGGAGGTTTGCCATGTACAACAAACCTATCAGACCATCCTTGAAGTCTAAGAAGTGGGAGAAGTTTCGTGATAAGATTATGCGGAAGTTCGACTATCTTTGCCAGGAAAGTTTGAGGTATGGAATTTCAGTAGCAGCTGAAATGGTACATCATATCTTTCCTGTATCTGAATATCCTGAACTTGAATTCGTCGAGTGGAATTGTTTGCCACTAACAAACAAGAAACACAATACGTTTCACGATAGAAAGAATGATAAGATTATCAATCAAGGATTATTTTGGCAAAGAAAGAGAAAAAAGGAATTTGAAGAATTTTATGGATACCCCCCACCTCTTTAAAAATTCATTTTGGCCAGTAGGGTACCGGTGAAGGGAACTTTTTCCAAGTTGGGGGCCTTCAAACAAAAAGGGGGTAAAAACTAAGCGATTTTGACGAAAGGAGGTAGTTTTTGGCTAAACCAGTTACAGCGAAGTCGATTAAGTCAAAAGTGGTCAAGCAGATGAAAGACTTGGGCACTTATCGTAAAGAGTTCGAAATGATCATTGACATTTTTGCAGGCATGCTATATCAGTATCAAAAACTTGCTCAAGATTATGCTGACATGGGTTATCCAGTGACAGACACCTACGTCAATAAGGCTGGTGCTGAGAATGAGCGCAAAGTTCCAATCTTGACAGCGATGGAAATTTTGAGGAAAGACATCCTCAGCTACTCTAATCAGTTGATGATGAATCCTAAGTCGCTCGGTGAGGTAGTAGAACAAGAAGGTGATTCAGTTCTTACTGAGGTCCTGAAGTTTAAAAACGAAATCAAGAAGAAGCGAGTGACTGCAGATGGGTAATCTTGATAAAGCGAAAGAGTATGCTCGGCACGTCATTTCTCACAGAGAGGAACATTGCGAGGAAAATATTCTTGCTGCTGAAAGGTTCATTCGTAATCTTGACAATCCCGAGTTTGAAATGGATGAGGAAATCGTTGATTTCGTTGTTCACTTTATCGAGAACACGATAGTCCACCAGCAGGGTGATGATATGTTTGCGGTATCTATCCGTAACAAGCCGTTTCTCTTGCAACCGTGGCAACATTTCGTAGTAGTCAATCTGTTTGGTTTCTACTACAAGGGGTCAAATGAGCGCAGGTTTAAAGAAGCGCTTATCATGCTTGCTCGAAAGAACGGGAAGACCTCGTTTACTGCTGCAATTGCACTTGCTTATCAGATATTAGATACGGATAGCGGTTCAAAATGCTACATCGTGGCCAACTCAGTCAAGCAAGCGATGGAAGCCTTCGGATTCTTGAAATTCAACGTGGAAAGATGGAATGACAAGAACATTCGTATCAAGGACAACAACCAGGAACACTCAATTAGTGCTAACTTTGGTGATGAAGGTTCTTTCTTTATCCAAGCTCTGGCAAACGATGAGAGCCGTCTGGACGCTTTGAACGGAAACGTTGTTGTCATGGATGAAGCTCACACGATGAGAAACAGTAAGAAGTATGGTCTTATGAAGAAAACAATGTCAGCATACCGAAACAGTATGCTTTTTGTTATCTCTACGGCTGGTGATATTCCTACTGGTTTCCTTGCTAACCGTTTGAAATACTGTCAAAAGGTCCTCAAGCAATTGGTCAAAGATGATTCCTTGTTCATATTCATCTGCAAAGCTGACCAGACTACCGATGGAGACGTGGGGGATTACCTGGACGAGAATGTTCTTAAGAAAGCCAACCCCTCGTGGGGTGTGACGGTGTCGCTCAAGGCTCTGAAAGAAGAAGCAGAGCAGGCTATGAATGATCCACAGACAAGAAATGAGTTTTTCAACAAGACTTTGAATGTCTTTACAAACTCAATGAACGCTTATTTCAATCCTGATGAATTTATTGCTTCAGACAGTTGTTACGATTGGACTTTGGAAGAACTGGCACGCTTGCCTATCCAGTGGTATGGTGGAGCTGACTTGTCAAGGTTGCACGACTTGACTGCTGCGGCTCTTTATGGTGTCTATCATGATGGTGAAAAAGATATTGATATCTGTATCACACACGCTTTCTTTCCTCGGGTCAACGCTCAGAAAAAGGCTAATGATGACGGGATTCCACTATTTGGGTGGCAGTCTGATGGTTGGCTGACGATGAGTAATACTCCGACCGTTCTCTATGATGATATTGTTAAATGGTTCATCAATATGAGAGAGAAAGGGTTCAAGATTTCTGCTGTCGGAATGGATAGGAAGTTTGGTCGTGAATTCCTGACGAAGATGAAACAAGCTCGGTTCAAGATGATTGACCAACCTCAGCTTTTTTGGCTGAAATCAGAGGGCTTCAGACGAATTGAGTTCAAGGTAAAAAATAAAGAATTTTATTATCTTCATTCGGATGCTTACGAATATTGTGTAAGCAATGTTAGAGCTATCGAGAAAGTGGATGATGCTGTGCAATATGAAAAATTAGACGGTGACGGTGGTACTGCAAGGATTGACTTGTTCGATGCCAGCGTTTTTGCTTGTATTCAAGCTCTTGCTAATCTTGGTAAGAATAGCGATGTGATGAGCTTCTTTGATTAGAGAAAGGAGGTGAGGAAAGATGGGAATCTTTGACAAACTCTTCAAGCGTGGGAAGTCTCACACGATGTTCACAAGCTTTGGTAATTCAGATCTGGGTATTATGTATGATGGAGATGGTTATATTCCATTAGCAAGGAATCCAGATGTGATTATGGCAGTCAATAAAATTGCTGATATGGTCTCAAACATGACGATCCAGCTCATGGAGAATACAGAATCCGGTGATGTACGGATCAAGGACGGGTTAGCCCGCAAGATTGACATCAACCCTTGTGATCACATGACAAGAAAATCATGGATCTTCAAGATTGTCAGGGACTTGCTCCTGTTTGGCGATGGGAATTCTGTCCTACATGTGGAATACGATCCAATGACTGACTACATCAGCAATCTCAGACCATTCCCGATGTCAGAAGTGTCGTTCAAAAGTAATGATCTAACATACATGATCCACTTCAGGGACACTGATTTCAATCCAGATGAAGTGGTCCACTTTGCCATCAATCCTGATCCAGACCGGCCCTATATCGGTACCGGTTTTAGATTGGCCTTGAAAGACATTGTACGCAATTTGAACATGGCTACACAGACCAAGAAGGGCTTCATGAACGGAAAGAACGTTCCAAGCCTCATTGTGAAGGTGGACTCATCCAGTGCAGAGCTTGGAACTGTTGAGGGGCGGGAAAAAATCGCTAAGAAATACTTGACAACAAGCCAGTCAGGGGAACCTTGGATTGTTCCTGATGCCTTGATGGAAGTGGAACAAGTGAAGCCATTAAGTTTGAATGACATAGCTTTGAATGAGTCAGTAGAAATTGATAAGAAGACAGTAGCTGGAATGTTAGGTGTTCCGGCTTTTGTGTTAGGTGTGGGAGATTTCAACAAAGAAGAATACAACAACTTTGTGAATACCACTATCATGAGCATCGCAACAACGATTACTCAGACACTTACAAGAGATCTACTGACTTCAACAACACGCTACTTCAAATTCAATCCACGCTCATTGTACTCATACGACATTACAGAGCTTTCAACTGTGGCCCAACAAATGACCAACAGTGCTGCAATGCGTAGAAACGAGTGGAGAGATTGGGTGGGTATGACTCCGGATCCTGAAATGGATGAAATTATTGTTCTTGAAAACTATCTGCCACAAAGCGAGTTAGGCAATCAGAGCAAACTAAACAAGGAAGGAGGAAATGCCAGTGAAGAAACGTAATTCATACATCGCTACTCAATTTGAGACACGAGAAGAACAAGAATCTGGTGACTTGATTCTGAGTGGCTACTTCATCCGGTTCGATGAAGAAACTGAGCTGTGGCCAGGTTATTTTGAAGTGATCAAACGTGCAGGAGTGGAAGAAGCCATCAAGAATGCTGACATCCGTGCATTATTTAATCATGATTATAACCTAGTATTAGGACGCACAGGGAACAGCACAGTGAGTCTCAAAGTTGATGACAAAGGTCTCTATGGGGACATTATCATCAACAGGAATGATCCAGACGCTATGGGAGCCTATGCCCGTGTACAGCGTGGTGATATTGTTGGATGCAGTTTTGGATTTATGCCAATCAAGGTAGACACTGTCGAGCGTGAAGATGGTTCTTATCTTGATACCGTGCTAGAGCTTGAAATCTTTGAAGTAAGTCCTTGCACGTTCCCAGCATATCCACAGACTGAAATTGCTGCACGGAAGAAAGACTTTGAATGTCTGAAACGTGCTAACAGTGAAGCGTTAAATGAACGCAAAATGAAAATTAAGGAGAAATACAATCTATGAATAAAGCATTGATTTATGGCGCACGCATGCGTGCAAAAGCAAGCAAGGTTGTTGAATTGGAAGAAGCAATCACAGAATTGAAAGACCGTTCTGCAATCGAAGCGGAAAAATTGGACCGTGCTGAAACTGAAGAAGAAGTTTCAACGGTTGAGAAGAACCTTGAAGACATCCAAAAAGAATTGGAAGAAAAAAAAGCAGAAAAAGCAAAACTTGAAGAAGAAATTGAAGAACTTCAAAAACAAGTTGATGAACAAAATCGGAAAGCCCCAACTTATCCAGACGGGGAGCAACGTGGAGGAAAGAAATTGGAACAACGTGACGCAATTGCTAAATTCATTCGCACTGGTCAAACTCGTGACATCGTAGGTCTTAAAACAACAGACTCTGGAAGCGCTGCTTTGATCCCAACTGAAGTGTTGAAACCTCACTTCCTTGATAAGCCACGCAATCCACTTTTGGATCTTGTGGAACGTGTGAAAGTTAACAGTGGATCTGGTAAATATCCAGTTATCAAGAAAACGGATGGTGTAATGGTTTCAACAGATGAATTGAAATCAAATCCAGAACTCGGAAAACCAGCAATCAGCGAGATCGATTATTCAATCAAGACTTACCGTGGATATGTCCCTGTGTCACAAGAAATGATTGACGACGCAGACTATGACATCATGGCTATTGTTGAAGAAGAAGTGATCAATCAAGGTGAAAACACTGAATTGTCATTAGTTACAGCTGTCCTCAAAACAGCAACTCAAGCAGATGCAGCTGGATTTGATGGTATTAAAGATATCTACAACAAGAAGCTTAAATCAATTTACAAAGCAAGCATCGTTGTAACTAAGTCAATGTTTGCCGCACTTGACAAGGTGAAAGACAAAGATGGACGTTACATGCTTCAAACAGATGTGGCTTCACCTACTGGATATTCATTTGGTGGGAAAACAATTTACAAAGTAGATGATACAGTGTTTGGAAACGAAGGAGACATGAAATTCTTCATCGGTGATGTTACTGAGTTCGTCAAAGAGTTTGACCGTTCTCAAGTATCTGTTAAATGGGTGAACAATGACATTTACGGACAATTGCTTGGGCTTTTTATCCGTTTGGATATGAAGAAAGTAGATGAAGAAGCTGGATTCTTCGGAACCTACACTGATGTTGTAGCTTAAGGAGGTAGCGTATGAGCTATAAAGTAATCCGTCCTTTCAAGGACTTGTCTGATCCTGAAAATCATGACTACGCTGTTGGCGATATCTTTCCTCGTGAGGGATATGAGCCCACAGATAGCTTTACCAATGGACTTTTGACTGGTGCTAACACTGCTGGGTCTATCTTCCTTGAAGTTTTGGGAGATGATGAAACTAAGAAGCCAGCTCCTGAAACCAAAGAAGTGAATGAAGAGCCCGCAGTTGAGCAGGAAGAAACAGTTGCTGAAACTGCTGAAGAGCCTGCTAAGGAAGTTGAGGAGTAAACATGGACGAAGGTCAGCTTTTGGAATTGCTGAAACTCAAGCTGGGTATTTCAACCAACTTGAGAGACAAGCCGTTAGGAAAAATCATTTCAAGTGTCATCACTGAATTGACCGATAACCTCGGTATCGAGCTTGTTGGTGAGCGTGCTGACCATGAAATGTTTATCGTTGACTATGCTGCTTATCGCTATGAGGGTGGGGTGGATATGCCACGTCACCTTCAATGGCGACTGCATAATTTACAGATAGCATCAAAGAAAGAGGTCAAGAATGTGGAATCATGAAATCAAACTGATCTCTAAAAAAGTCACAGGTAAGGACAAGTTACTACAACCAATCTCTGAAGATGTTGAAGTTACTCTGTTGTGTCGTAAAAAGAAGGTTACTCGCTCTGAATTTTATCAAGCAAATCAGGCAGGTTTAAAACCGAGCTTGGTTGTTGAGATTCGAAATTTTGAGTATGAGAATCAGGAGTTTGCGAAATTTGAAGGCAAGCAATATCGTATCTTGAAAACCTATCCTATCGATTCTGAAATTTTAGAGTTGACTTTGTCAGAGGTCTTGAAATGAGCAATGACCTTGCTGATTTGATAGCGAAAGAGCTTGCAGCTTACTCTGATGAGGTTACTGAAGAAGTGGATAAGATTGCCGAGCAAGTAGCTGATGAGACTGTAGATGAGTTGAAGGAGACAAGTCCGAAACGGTACGGAAAGTATCGTAGAAGTTGGAAAAAGAAGAAGCTGGCCAATGGCTCTTTTGTTATCTTCAACGCAGTTGCAAGTCTTACTCACATACTTGAGAACGGACACCTTTCAAGAAATGGTGGTCGTGTCGCTGGTATCGTCCACATCAAGCCAGCTGAAGAAAAAGCAATTCAGAACTTTGAGAAGCGTATCAAGGAGATTGGGAAATGAAGCTATCAAACTTTGCTGCTATTTTAGAACAGGTAAACTTGCCTGTCACCTATCGAGCGTTTAAAACTGGGAACGCTCCTGACCTACCTTACCTGGTCTATTATGAATCAAGTCCAGCCATCAATGCAGCTGACAACACGGTTAATCATCAGATTAAGAGCGTGACAGTCGAGCTGGCTTTTGAGAATAAGGATGAAGATTTGGAAGAACGTCTGGAAGAGCTGTGGACAACCCACGAGCTCTTTTTCGATGTCCAAGAAGAAACATTTATCGAGACGGAAAGACTCTATGTCAAGTCTTATACGGTCTATCTATATTAAGGAGGAATGACATGACTCAAGAAAATAAAGTAACATTTGGTTTAGAAAACGTACATATCGCACCTATCAAAACACTTGCAGCAGATGGAGTTATTACTTACGGTGATGTTTTTCGTTTTCCTGGAGCAATGGAGCTGACACTTGACACCAAAGGGGAAACAACTCCTATCAAGGCAGACAACAAGGATTACCATTTCATGAATTCAAATGAAGGATATGAAGGTAAACTTAAAATTCCACACATCATTGATGAATTTGCAACAAAAATTCTTGGTGAAATCAAGGACCCTCAAACTGGTGTTATGACTGAAAAAGCAGATGCGAACTTGACAGAGTTCGCAATGATGTTCCAGTTTGAAGGCGACAAAAACAAGACTCGCTATGTGATGTACTACTGTTTTGCTAGTCGCCCATCTCTTGGTTCAAAAACTAAGAACGGGACGTCAACAAACGAACGTGAACTTAGTTTCAAAGCTAGCCCGCGTCCATTGGATACAGTTGTTAAACGTTCAATCACATCAGCTGATGACAAGGATGCGTATGACAACTGGTTCAAGAAAGTGTATGAACCTACTGCCGTTGCAGCTTAAGGAGAAGATCTATGCGTAAAATCGTTTTGGTTGGTGATCAGGAGTATGAGCTGGGGACCAATGGTTATACTCCCATTGCCTACAAACAACAATTCGGGAAAGATTATTTTCAAGATTTGTTCTCGATGTTGAAAAATCAATCATTCATGAATGAGTTGAACAAGCTGGAAGCTGAAAAAGAATTGACAGCGACTGACATTGACATTTCAATGCTAGAAGAGTTTGACATGACCTTTTTCAACCGTCTTTTTTGGACCTTTGCTAAATCTGCAAATCCTCACATCAAGCCTTATGAACAATTCTTCATGGAAATGGAAGTCTTTCCGATTCAGGAAGTTGGGCCTGTGCTGATGGAAATGCTGAATGCGAGCATGACAACAAAAAAGCACCAGATGAATCAGAATCAGCTAGCGAAGAAATCTTCACAGTAGAGTCATACTTATCTTGCTGTAAAGAAACTGGATTGTCCATCGATGATCTAAAGCATATTTCAATCGGAATGGCGCTGGATTATCAGACGGATTATGTGAATTTACGGAGTGAGGACAAAGGTGGCGAACGGAAGGCCACGCAAGCTGATTTTGACAGTTTTTAAGGAAAAAATGAGTGCTGAGAGAGCGATTCTGAGACCAAGTTCGTTGGGCTGATTGCATTATCAGTCGTAGAAATTCTCTCAGCGCTTTTCTATTTTTTATGAAAGGAGGAAATATGGCAGGAAATATCAAAGGTATCAAAATTGAAATCGATGGCGACACGCAACCCTTACAGAAGGCGCTGAAAAATGTCAATAAGGCTGCTACTGATGCGAGTCAGGAGTTGAGACAGATTGACAAGGCCTTGAAGTTTGATACAGGGAACGTAACGCTCCTAACTCAGAAGCAAGAAGTCTTGCAAAAGCAAGTTGCGACGACCAAAGAGAAACTAGAAACCTTGAGACAAGCTCAGTCTCAGGTGGAGCAGCAGTTCAAAAATGGTGATATTGGTGCTGATCAGTATCGAGCTTTTCAACGTGAAGTTGAGACTACTAAGAATGTCCTTAAAGGTTACGAAGGTAAACTAGCAAACGTCAACCAGGCGCTTGCTGAGAATGGGAGTGCTACTCAGAACAACAAGAACCAATTAAAAGAGTTGCAAAATGAGCAGAAGCAACTGGCTAGTGAGAATGAAAGAGTAGTAAGTTCATTCAAATTGCAAGAAAGTCAGCTAGGAGCTAACGCAAGTGAAGCTGACAAGTTGGCACTTGCTGAGAAAAAGATTGGAGCGCAATCTGATATTGTTGCTCGGCAGATTGAAAACCTAGAAAAGCAACTAGCTCTTACAAAGCAAGAGTATGGTGAGAATTCAGCTGAAGCCAATAAGATGGAAACGCAGTTGAATCAAGCTAAAACAGCTTACTCGAATCTCTCTCAAGAGATGAGTAATCTTGAGAACGCTGGAAAACAAGCGAGCGGAACCTTAAGCGAGACAAACAATCTCTTAAAAGCTGAATTGCTCAATCAATTTTCCGAAAAACTATCCGACATCAGTCAAAAGTTAGTTGATTTCGGAAAGAGTGCTCTTGAAGCCTTTCGTCAAGTGGACGAGGGTATGGACACCATTGTCACAAAAACTGGTGCTAGCGGTGAAGCGCTTGAAGGCATGCAAAAAATCGCAAATGATATTGCGACAGAATTACCAACGGACTTCTCAACTGTAGGAAATGCTGTGGGAGAAGTCAACACACAATTTCAATTGACCGGAGAAGCATTGAAAAATGCTTCAGAGGACGTTATCAAATTTTCAGAAATAAATGGTTCCGATGTGACTAATGCGACGATACAATCAAAACAAGCATTGGAAGCTTATGGATTGTCTGTCGAAAATTTATCTGCTGTTTTAGATTCGACCACTTTCGTGGCTCAAGCTACAGGTGTTTCGGTAGATGACCTGATGAAAAAAGCAACTGACGGGGCACCTCAAATTAAGTTGCTAGGGCTGAGTTTTGAAGAAGCGGTCACTCTTATCGGCCAATTGGAGCAACACGGCGTTGATTCATCTGCTGCATTATCAGGCTTGACAAAGGCTGCGGGAGCTTATGCCAAAAAAGGTAAATCTATGACAGAGGGGTTGAAAGAAACCATTGATTCTATCAAAAATAGTAAGAGCGAGACAGAAGCTCTTAGCACTGCGATGGAAATTTTTGGAGCAAAAAAAGCTCCTCAAATGGTTGACGCAATCAAACGTGGAGCACTAAGTTTTGAAGAATTAGGCTATACATCCCAAGTATCAGCTGGATTAGTATCTTCAACATACGAATCTACGCTTGATCCTATTGACAAATTTAAGACAGCTCAAAATTCAGCTACTTTGGCCATGTCAGAGTTAGGTGCTGCGATTGCAGAAGTCTTAGCTCCTGTTTTCGAAATGTTAGGGAATATTGTTAAAGGTCTTGCGGAATGGTTTGGTGGCTTACCTGGGCCCGTTAAAGAATTTGTAGTGGTTATAGGAACCGTCGTAGCTATTGTAGGTGTAATTGTCCCTATATTTTTAACACTGCAAGCGGCCGCAACTGCTTTGGAGATTTCGATTGGTGCAATGATCACAGCTGCTCTCCCAATTATTGGAACAGCTTTAGCGATTGCTGCTGCTGTTGCAGGAGTAGTAATCGCTTTAAAATATCTCTGGGATACAAACGAAGGTTTTCGTGAAGTCGTTACAACCGTTTGGAATGCGATTCTTGAAGTCATCAACGCAGTCGTGTCAGAGATTTCTGACGTTGTTATGAGCATCTTTGGAACCGTCGTCAATTGGTGGACAGAGAATCAAGAACTTATCCAAACAAAAGCTGAAAATGTCTGGAATGCCATCTCAACGGTTATTTTAACAGTAGTTCAAGCAATCAGCACAGTAGTTCAAGATGTTTGGGGAATTTTAACGAATTGGTGGAAAGCTAATCAAGAAGATATCCTAAAAACAGCTAGCTATGTTTGGAACATCATGTCGTACTTGATAACTTTAGCAATCACTGGTATCGATAAGGTTATTCAGGATGTTTTTGGAGGAATGATTGCTTGGTGGGAAACTAACCACACATGGATCATGGAAATTGTCAATACGGTTTGGGGAGCCATTCAAACCGTAATTAGCACAGCAATTCAGAATGTTTCAGATTTTATTATTTCAGTTTTTGGCGGAATCACTGAATGGATAGACGAGAACCATGCGCTTATTGAAAGCACTTTTAAAATTACTTGGGATACTATCTCCACAATAATTGGTACGACTATTAACATCATCACCACTATTATTCAAGTTGCTATGGAATACCTGGTTCCATATTTTGAAGCGATGTGGACGAATATGCAAACAAGTGTCTCAATGGTTTGGGAGGTGCTTAAAACAGTTGTACAGACAGCCATATCAGTCATTCAAGGGATCATAACTGCTATCATGCAAGTGATTAACGGAGATTGGTCAGGAGCGTGGGAGACAATCAAAAATACCATGTCAGTTGTTTGGGAAGCGATTAAATCAATTGTTTCAACAGTAATTTCTTCAATCTCAAGTATCATTTCAACGGCATGGCAAGGTATTTCCACAACTATAGGAAATATCATGAACGGCATTTCAAGCACGGTATCAAGTGTATGGAATGGTATTAAAAGTTCCATCGGCAGTGCTATCAATGGAGCGAAGGACCTCGTCAGCACGGCTATCAACGCCATTAAAGGATTGTTCAACTTCAGCATTAGTTGGCCACATATCCCACTACCTCACTTTTATGTGAGTGGTTCGGCCAATCCATTAGATTGGTTGAGTCAAGGTGTTCCAAGTATTGGAATTGAATGGTATGCCAAAGGCGGTATCATGACAAAACCAACCATCTTTGGAATGAATGGAAATAACATGATGGTTGGCGGTGAAGCTGGTAATGAAGCAGTGTTACCACTCAATGACAAAACACTTGGCGCTATCGGTCGAGGTATTGCTCAGACAATGGGTGGAACTTCACCGACAATCAATATCACTATCACTGGCAATACCGTCAGAGAAGAAGCTGACATTATTCGGATTGCTGATGAGGTAGCGCAGAGGATTGCTGACGAATTGCAACGGAAGACACAATTGAGAGGAGGATTTGCATGATAAAGCATAATGAGCTTGTGATTGACGGTGTGAGGACATCGTCTTTTCCATTTAAGGTCATTGTCCACGACTCTCCTTCAATTGCTCTGGGAGATAGCAAGACAGCTCTTTTGGAACATGGTGGTATCAGTGGAGCAATCGTTCAGACAAACAAGCATAGGGAACTGGTCAAGAAATCTTATACGATTTACTTAGTCAAACCTACTGAAGAACAGATGAACCAATTTATGAGTCTGTTTATCCGTGAGAAGTTCTGGCTAGAGAGTGAGCGAGTCAAAACAACTCGTCTTTGGTGCTATAAGGTCAATGTGAGTGACCTTGAAGAAGTGCAACCTGGTCTTTATATGACTAAAGCAACCTTCACTTGTCATCCTACAAAATACTTTAAAGGAACTGATACACAGAGATTGACAAGAAGTGGGACCTTGACCGTGCAAGGTTCTGCTCTTGCCTTTCCTAAAATCACAATTGTTGGTCAGAGCGCTTCTGAGACTTCATTTACAATCGCTGGGCAGGTCATCCGTCTTGAACGGCTTACTGAGTCGCTTGTGATGGTCAACAATCCTGATAATCCTAGTTTTAAGACAACAACAGGAAAGCCAGTGAAATGGTCAGGGGATTTTATCACAGTTGATCCAGCTAAAGTGAAGAATGTTGGGGTTGTTTTGGGTCCAGGTATTCAATCGCTTGAAATCGAGACGGTTTGGGGGTGGGCATAATTGCTTTATTTACTTGATAAAGATGTAAGAACCGTGCGTTGGAATGGGGAGCCACTTCATGAAGCGACTTCGGCAATTGTTAAGGAGACCATGAATGGCGATTTCACCTTAACTATGAAATATCCTATTTCTGACTCTGGTATTTATCAGCTCATCAAAGAAGATATGTTGATAAAAGCGCCGACTCCTGTTCTTGGTGCGCAGCTATTTCGCATTAAGAAACCTGTTGAACAAAATGACCATCTGGAAATCACAGCCTATCACATTTCAGACGATGTGATGCAACGGTCTATCACGCCAATGAGCGTGACTAGTCAGAGTTGTGGCATGGCTCTTTCTCGCATGGTTCAAAATACCAAAACAGCTTTGGGTGATTTTTCTTTCAATAGCGATATTCAGGACCGTAGGACCTTCAACACGACTGAAACAGAAACTTTGTACTCTGTATTGCTTGATGGCAAGCATAGTATCGTCGGGACATGGGAAGGCGAGCTGGTTCGTGATAACTTCGCGATGACTGTCAAGAAGAGTCGTGGCGAGAATCGTGGTGTTGTTATCACGACACACAAGAATCTGAAGGACTACCAACGTACAAGGAACAGTCAGAATGTTGTCACAAGAATCCATGCTAAATCGACTTTTAAACCTGAAGGCGCTGAAAAGGAAACGACTATCAGAGTGACTGTTGATAGTCCTCTTATCAACTCATACCCTTATATCAATGAAAAAGAGTATGAGAACAACAACGCAAAGAGCGTTGAAGAGTTGCAGAAGTGGGCACAGGCTAAGTTCTCAAATGAGGGCATTGACAAGGTCTCTGATGCTATCAAGATTGAAGCCTATGAACTTGATGGGCAAGTTGTTCATATGGGGGATACAGTCAATCTCAAGAGTTGGAAACATAATGTCGATTCATTCAAGAAAGCTATTGCTTATGAATTCGATGCCTTGAAAGAAGAGTATATCTCTCTGACTTTCGACGACAAGGCAGGCACTGGTGGTTCTAGAGCTTCTGGTGGGCTATCTAGCGCAGCCGATGCAATCCTTGATGTGACAGGAACTGCACAAGAAATCGCCCTTGAAAAGGCTCTTCAAAATGCTGACTTAGACTTTGATCATAAGGCAGAATTACTGAGACAAGAAATTGCGGACGGTTTCGAATTTGCCAAAGCAAAAGCGGAAGAGGTCAAGCGTCAACTCTCTGACACTATCGACCAGCGCTTTAGTAATTTCAACAATGGGCCTCTACAAGAAGCCAAGCGCAGGGCCGAGGAAGCCTTGCGAAACGCTGGCGCCAGCAGCTTACTCGCCCAGGAAGCGAAGCAGATCAGTGAGCGAGCAAGAGCTGATATCGCAGTTCTTCGTCAAAACATCTCTAACGACTATGTCGCGAAGTCTCAGCATGTAGAAGACGTTCGGGGGCTGACAAGACGATTTGAAGAAATTAATTTAGGTAGTCCCAATTTGGTCATTAATGGCGCTGTGGAGCTGGGGGATAAGAACTGGGGCGGAACGAACGGAAAATGGTTCACAAACCGAACGCATGATTTCTACAAGAATAGCTCAGCTCCACTGTTCACCATCGATACGAAAGAAGCAGGATTGTGCTATATTCAGACAGGTCGCTACAATCAGCTTAAGAAGAACACGGACTACACGCTTTCTTTCACTGGTTTCATGTCCAGAAATGTATCTGGCTTCAGGGTTTTGGCGGGCTTATTGTCAAATAAAGACAATGTTTGGAAGAAAACGCTAGATGTCTTCAATCAACGTCTATCTCCTAAACAAGCAGAGCGCTTCACAGTTCAATTTAATAGTGGTGACTATGATGGCTTTTCTTTGCGCTTTGATAATTTTGGATCAAGTGACGGGCAAAGTGCGACTGTTTGGATAACTGAAATTGATGTTTACGAAGGCACGATGAAGCGAGCGTATCAGCCTGCTCCTGAAAATAATCAAAACTACGCAGACGCAAAAGTTTCAGAATACAGAACGACTGTCGATGGCCGATTTGCGAATATCGCTTCTCAGATAGCTGGAAAAGCGAACTTGCTCGACTTTCAACGTGTGCAAGAGACTAGCAAGCTGTATGAGCGCATTATCGGTCGTAGCGAGTCTGATATTGCTGACAAGGTTGCTCGCATGGCTTTGACGAATCAGTTGTTTCAGGTTGAGGTTGCAAAGGCTTCGGCTGGTGGACGAAATCTATTTCTTAATTCATTGTTTAAACGTGATCTTCATCAACGTTATTCAACATATCATGTAGATGACAGTATTGAGCAAACGCAAGGACAACTTGCTTTAAGTATAGATACGAATACGAAGTTCAGAGGAGCTAATACGTTAAAGATTGTATCGACTTTTAACGGAAAGGCAAACAATCAGAAAGTTACTTTTAGAACTGGCGGAGATATGCGCTTAAATACAGCAGATGAAATGCGCAATAAATCTGTGCGTTTCAGTTTTTGGGCAAAGTCTACTGTCAATAACACGAATTTTCAAGCTCGAGCAGGATATCGAAATACTGTTGAAGGTGTCTCGTTAACCACCGATTGGAAATTCTATGATATTCAGTTGACGAAAAGCGAGAATTCAAATGCAAGTAATGAAGTAATCATGCATGTATTCACCGCTGCGACTGTTTGGATTGCTTTTCCAAAAGTTGAAATCGGAACAGTCTCTACAGACTTTTCGGAAGCTCCTGAAGACACAGACGAAGCGATTCGCACGGTTCAGAGTCAACTGGCTGGCTCGTGGGCCGTTCAAAATCTGACTAGCGCTGGCTCTATTATCTCGCAAATCAACGCGACGAACAATCAAATCTTGATTGAAGCTGAGAAGATTCGTCTTAAGGGGAAGACCTTGCTTGATGAACTTACTGCGATTGATGGTTACTTCAAGCGGTTATTTGTCGGTGAGGGTACATTCGCTAAACTGAACGCTGAGATTATAGGAGCGAACACTATCACAGCTGATAAGTTGGTCATGGACCAAGCAATGGCCAATAAATTCATCGCAAATGACTTCTTTACAGAGAACCTCTTTGCAAAGCAGGCTTTTATCAATCGCATGCAAGCTATTGATTTTAGTGCTAGTCAAATTAAAGGTGGTGTTATCAAGTCGCTAAATGATGTTACACACTTTGATTTAGTTAAAGGTGTGCTGAGTTTTAAAAATAACTATGGGACAACCATGATCATTAACGATGATGGGATTTCTCTCAAACAAAATAAAGATACCCTATTCAGTATCTTAAATTTTGGTTCAAGCTATTCAAAAATAAACAGCGTGCGTAGAATGTCCTCATTTGCTACAGGGTGGGATAGTTCGATTGGCTTTGTTGCTTTAGGTGGTACTCCATTCATAGAAATTGCACCTAATGCAAGGGAGATTTACTTAAATCCTGGTTTCAAAATGAGTTTTGGAGAGAATGGGGGGGTTCCTTTAGAACACATATTTGGACAATATAATAGCAACTGGTACACAGGATTTAAAGCTAAAGGAACAAATAGAGACAAGCTAATGTTCTATGACGACGGACGTATTGAAATATTGAAAGGATAAAAATGGAAAGTAGTCAACAAATCAGTCAATTGACAATCAAGTCTCTGAGTGAGAAACATAGCGCAGAAGCTGTTCAAGCAGCTTCATTTGAAGCGTTGTATACAGTCACAGAGATGGAGTTGCAAGAAGTTTACAAGATTTTAAAATCTGATGAGGAACTCTTTGCAAAATTTGAAGAAGCGAAAGGAAAAATGACAAATGGCAATCAGTAATTATGAACTAGCAACCAGACCATATCTTCGTGGTTCGGGCGATAATATCCGAACAGTAGTAGAGATTCGTCTATCGGAAGGCAATCGCTACAGCACGAACATGCGTGAGCTTGCAGGAGACCGCACGAATGAGCAAGAGGACGTCTTGATTCAAGCGGTGCTGGATATCCTGAAAGCAGAACTAGATCCAGGCGCTGCAATCGTGAAGGCACAAGCTGAGATTGAACAAGCGGTTCAAACTTTGGCAAAAGCAAAGACTGATCTCTCAGCGAACAAAGAGAACATCGATAGCGTCTCAGCAATTACTGAGGTCCTCATCGCTCTTGCAATTGGTCAGAATGGGGGCATGCCAACAAATACTTATGAAAAGGTTGCGCAGTTCATTAAATCTCTTGTTAAGGACCGTCGTTATGTAAACGGTGATATCGTATCGATGCCTTATCCTTACGACACCAACCCAAAATGGCCGAAGGGAACACCAACCATCCTGAAATTCCAGATGCAACCATCTGAAGGATACACCTGGAAAGAACAGGCTCTTGCTGAAATGCTACAACAAGGCGTGTTGACTGTGGTCATGCCACGTATTGATTAAGGAGGATGTATGCAAATCGAATTTTTCAACTTTTTAAGAAGCGTAGTCCAGACTGAAGATGGTCTAGTCTTGTACGCTCTGACTTTGATTGTTTCAATGGAAATTATTGATTTCTTAACTGGAACGATTGCAGCTATTGCCAATCCCGACATTGAGTATAAGAGCAAAATCGGCATTAATGGACTTCTTCGCAAAATTTTAGGAGTCCTCTTGCTAATGATCCTCATTCCGATGTCTGTACTCTTGCCTGAAAAATCAGGCTTCGCATTCTTGTATTCAATTTACCTCGGATACATCGTATTTACTTTTCAATCGCTTGTTGAAAATTACCGCAAATTAAAAGGAAATGTTACTCTTTTTCAGCCAATTTTAAAAGCGTTTCAGCGCTTGATTGAAAAAGATGATGACAAAAACAAAGGAGAATAACATGCAACAAATTACTGAAATCATCGTAGCATCAGCTACTGGAATCTTAACCATTTTGGCTGGCGTCGCAGTCAAATCCATTAAAGATTTTTTGATTAAAAAAGGTGGAGAAAAGACTATCAAAATCGTCGAAATTTTGGCCCAAAATGCGGTCAATGCAGTGGAGCAGGTTGCTTCAGAAACTGGCTATAAGGGTGAAGAGAAGCTGGAGCAAGCCCGCACTAAAATCCGTGCTGAGCTTACAAAATACAATATCAGTATGACTGACCGCGATCTTGATACATTCGTCGAGTCAGCCGTGAAGCAGATGAACGAAGCCTGGAAAGGGGAGTAATCATGGATATTGATACAAGTAGATTAAGAACTGACTTACCACAAGTCGGCGAACAACCATACAGACAAATTCATGCGCATTCAACAGGTAATCCAAATTCCACTGCCCAAAATGAAGCAGATTATCACATGCGCCGACCAGTTGATTCAGGATTTTTCTCCCATGTTGTTGGCAACGGTCGAGTGATGCAAACCTGGTATACGGACATGGGAGCATATGACGTAGGAGGTGGCTGGAACGTTGAAGGATACGGTCAAGTTGAACTGATTGAGAGTCATGAAACCAAGGAAGAATTCATGCGCGATTATAAGCTCTATGTTGAGCTTTTGCGAAACCTTGCCGATGAAGCAGGTATCCCTAAAACGCTAGATTCTGATAGCTTAGCTGGAATCAAGACACACCAGTACTGTACATATAATCAACCTCGAAACTACTCTGACCATGTTGACCCGTACCCTTACCTGGCTAAATGGGGCATCAGCCGTGAGCAATTCAAGAAGGATATCGAAGAGGGTATCTCTACTGAAGCAGGTTGGCGCCAAGATGCTTATGGCTGGTGGTGGGAAGAGTCAGACGGCTCTTATCCAACAAATACTTGGAAACAAATCAACGGTGAGTGGTTCCGATTCGATGATAAGGGATACTGCCTAATCAATAAATGGTTCTTCGACGGTAAATACTGGTTCTACCTTGATAAGCGTGGTGCAACAGTTACTGGCTGGGTATTCATCAACCATCGTTGGTATTATTTTGATAATGACGGCGGCATGGTCAAAGGTTGGGTCAAATATCGGGAAACCTGGTATTATCTTGATGATAAAGATGGTTACATGCTATCTAAACAATTTATCAAGTCTGGGGATGGTTGGTACTATCTGAAAGCAAACGGTGAACTTCACACAGAACCAGCATTTAAAACTGAACCAGATGGTCTTATCACCGTAGTTGATAAAGAAAAATAATAATAGAAAGAATTTCAAAATAGATTACACTAAAAACCGCAGGTTATTACCCGCGGTTTTTTTGTTTGCTCTGAAAGTAGAAAAAAACAGTGAAAAAATCACTGTTTTTCTTGTAACGTATAGGCATAATCAGTCATACTGATAGCATGTTTTAGGCGCATGTTCATAATATCTGATACACCATTTTTATATTTATCCACGGCCTGAATAGATACGCCACAGTTTTTGCTGATAGCGTAGGCTGTGGCGTTGTCTAAAAGCCAGCGGATAGCTTTAATATCTACTGACATATATTACCTCATAAAATACCAAACTACAAATAGGAGTAGAAGAAGTCCAATAATAAATTCAACTTTTTCACGCTTGGTGGTTTTCCTAATTTTTAGATTTACTTTCATTATTTTTCCTGTTATAATTTAAGTACACCCCCGAAGGGGTGGATAGTGATTTCTCACTATCCAAATTCGATGTGCCATTCAAAGCTGATTATAAATAAGTTTATTTTGATGACTAGCTTATTTGTTCTTACTTTGAGTGGCTTCTTTTTGAACTTAAACATTTTGTTTTCCTTTCTACTAGTTTCCTTGTCTAAGGTTTCCTCCTTAACCTTATGTATCTATTATACAACTAAAGTTGTACAAAGTCAATAGTTTTGATGAAGTTTTTTTAATTTTTTCAAAAAAAAAAGACCTTGTCCAGAGGTCGGGGAGTTGGAGGGGACACCCTCCAAAAGCGTTGATTTAATAAGATTTTATTTTACCTTTTTCATAATAATCTCCTAAAGAAGTCACCCAATCAGGTGGCTTTTTTGTGGCTTGAAAAAGAAAATTCCATTTGAAAAAATTTTTAAAAAAAATGATAAATCAAAGAAAAAGTTAAGTTAGCTTTAAGATTCATCTTGTATCATATAACCATTAAATAAAGACCTCCTAACTTTATTTAATGAAATCCTAAACTTTTCTTTTTCATAATAATCTCCCTAATGAAGCCACCAAATTCGGTGGCTTTTTTGTTATGTGACTATTAGTCCGTCTCGCTCCGCTAGGTGCGAGACAAATAAACCACCCGCTATGCGGGTGCGCGTCGAAGGTTATACCCAAAAAACTCCAAACGCGATACAATAAAGGTGTTCAAGCCAATTGTAAAGCGAAAGGAGAAAAATATGGCACAAAAGGCACATAGTTTATCACACACAAAGTGGATGTGTAAATATCACATTGTGTTCACCCCTAAGTATAGACGAAAAGTCATTTATAATCCATATCAAAGTAGTTTGGAAGAAATATTCCACCGATTATGTAGTTATAAAGGTGTAGAGATTATCGAAGGACACTTAATGCCTGATCATGTACATATGTTAGTAAGTATTCCACCAAGGATAAGTGTTTCAAGTTTCATGGGTTATTTAAAAGGCAAAAGTGCACTCATGATGTTTGATAAACACGCCAACCTCAAGTACAAGTTTGGCAACCGGCATTTTTGGGCAGAAGGTTACTACGTGAGCACAGTAGGGCTTAATGAATCCACAATTAAGAAATATATTCAAGAGCAGGAAAAGCATGATATAGCACTAGATAAATTAAGTGTAAAAGAATATGAGGATCCCTTTAGGGATAGTGGTAAGTAGTACCAAGGCCTCTTTGAGAGGCAAGTGACGAGTCAAGAGCAATAAGGCTTGAACAACGTGAAAGCCAGCGTCTTTAGGCGCTGGCTGGTGATTTGGGCTTATAGCCCTGGTGCAAACCACCCGTTAGACGGGTGGTTATGATTTGAAAAAACTCCTTAGAAAAGACTAAGGAGAAAGAATTATGTTTTCTTTTTAAGTTGTTGATTTCGATACTGTCTAGGTGTTAGGTGATAGTGTTGCTTAAATTGACGGTTGAAGTTTGAAAGGTTGGTGAAACCGACTTGGCTTGCAATTTCTTGAATGCTGAGGTTGGTTTGGACGAGTTTCTCACAGGATTTCTCAAGACGTAACTGGAGCAGGTAGTCCATACAACTGGCTCCAGTATGTTGCTTGAAAATACTCATAAAGTGATTTTTACTATATCCAAATGTTGCAGCTAGTTGCTCAATATGAATGGGTTCTGAGTAATGCTGTTCAAGGTAGCAAATCACTTCTTTTAGTTTTTGGTATTTTTGGTAGGTATCATCTGTATAGTATCTATTGACGTATCTATACTTAAAGAGAAGATGAAGCAATTCGTATAGTTTAGATTTTATGAGTAGATCATAGTATATGCCTTTTTCTTCAAGGATAGAAAAGAGGGAAAGAAGGCAGGATTGAATTTGATCATAGGCCTTATCGCCTGGTGATATTTGAGGAGTGAGGCAAAAGTGACCAGAGTGGAGGGGTTGGATATAGCGTTGGCTAAAGCTGTTAATTTGACTTCTCCCAAGATAATCTAGATGAATTTGAAAGCTGGTAGAAAATAGTTCTTGATCTTTGTGAGAATAGATAGCATGGAGAGAGGTCGGTTGGATAAGAAATATATCTCCTTCGCGACTTTCAAAGCGTTCTGAGTTGATATGAACGATAGCAGAACCCTTTGTAACATAAATAATCTCGAGTTCAGGATGCCAATGATAAATTGTATTAGAAGATTGCTTGGACAGGATTTGTTTTTCAAAATCATATGGGAAGTCAGATGGGTTATCTCGTAAGAAATGTGAACGGTCTGCCATGGCAAATCCTCCCAATACACTATTACTACTTTTATTATACCAAAAAAACTTCCTTATCTAGGAAGTTTTCGAGTTTTAAGCTTTCTTTTTCATATAAAAAATAGTAAGCATAAGTCCAATGAAGGCCAAAGCAATAGCAACATAAAAAGCTACACTATAATTTCCATTATTAGCCATTGCCATTTGAACAGCGACTTTGGGAGCGAAAAATGCTGCTAAAGAATATCCAGTGAAGACGATACCGTAGTTGACCCCTTGATTTGCAGGACCGTAATTTTCCATGACAATAGATGGGAAGACCCCCATAACACCGCCAAAGCAGATACCAAGTCCAATAATTCCTAAGGTAAAACCGAATTGACCAGGGACGATAGTTAGGGAGAATAAAGCTAGGACAATGATAGAATAAATAATCAATAAGGTCTTTGAACGGCCGATTTTATCAGAAAGTGATCCCCAGATAAAACGACCACTGGAGTTTGCGATTGAATAAAGAGAGACATAGAGAGCTGCAGTGCCTGCAGAGAGTCCAAACATTGATTGACCGATTGGTGATGCTTGAGAGGCAATCATCAAACCAGAAAAGGCGCCAACAAAGAACATGCTAATGATAATGTAAAACAGAGGACTTTGTAGCATTTGTTTCCAGTTTTTATTAGTAGGTCCTTGCTTAGTTTGTACTGGAGCTTTCCAGCCTGCTGGTTGGTAGCCGCTTGGAGCTGCCTTGATGAAGAAAATGGCACAGATAATCACAACAATATAGACTAGCCCAATTGTCCGAAAGGCGAAGAAGGCATCTTGTTGTTGAATGAGATTGCTTGCGACTGGAGAAGCGATGACTGCAGCAAATCCCATTCCGCCTGTCAGAATTCCAGAAGCTAAGCCACGTTTATCAGGGAAGAGGCGAAGTGAATTGGAGAGGGCACCTGAATAGGCAAAACCTTGACCAAGTCCAGCCATTAGTCCATAGGTCAAATAAAGCATGGCTGGTGAATTGGCATAGCCGGTTAAGTAAAACCCGCTAGCAAATAGGAGAGCGCCGAGGGCGATGGTCCATTTTACATAACCTTTGTCAACTAAATAACCTCCTAGAATCATGGGAATAGGACCGATTGCAGAGTTGATAGCAAATGCTAACATAATATCTGACATGGACCAGCCTGTTGAACTGCTAAGTGGTCCGGCAAAAACAGAAAAGGAATAGACGGCACCTGTGCAAAGAAGAATGGCTGTAGATGCGACTAAAATCCGCCAACGATTGAATGTCTCTTTCATAAAAACATCCTCCTTAAATGTATATTTTTTCACCAAAAATATATCCTAGTTAAGGAAGGTGGTCAATAGTTTATGAAGATGTTTTGTTAATTTTTTCACGAACTTATACTAAAGTACGATAATCTGATAGAATAACACGGTCTTTATTATCAAGGATTTACAAGATTTTCTAAAGTAGTATAATGAAAGTAGATTAAATAAATGAAAGGGGTACCAAGATGAAACTAGTTGCTATCGTTGGAACCAATTCAGATCGCTCAACCAATCGGAAACTCTTGAAATTTATGCAAAAACACTTTTCGGATAAAGCCGACATTGAGGTATTGGAAATCAAACAATTGCCAGCATTTAACGAACCTGAGGACAAGCAAGCGCCAGCTGAAGTTCAAGCTTTTTCAGAAAAAATTCTTGCCGCAGATGGTGTGATTATTTCAACACCTGAGTACGACCACACGATACCAGCACCTTTGGCCTCTGCTTTAGAGTGGATTGCTTATACCAGTCGTGCCTTAATCAATAAACCAACTATGATTGTCGGTGCTTCTCTTGGCTTGCTAGGAACCTCTAGAGCGCAGGCACATTTACGTCAGATTTTAGATGCGCCGGAGCTGAAAGCGAGAGTTATGCCGGGTACAGAGTTCTTTCTAGGTCATTCTGAGCAAGTCCTAGATGATGAGTGTCATTTGAACAATCCTGAAAAGGTTGCAGAACTAGAAGAACATTTTTCAGAGTTTCAAAATTTTGTTGAACTAACAAAAGCTTTAGTAAAACCTGAAGATACAAATCGTAAGAAATCATTCATCTGGGAAGAATGGTTGAAAGAATAAGTATTTCAAGAAAGGAGAACAATCCATGAAATTAGTAGCTATTGTTGGGACTAATGCAAAAAAATCCTATAATCGCAACCTCTTGCAATTTATGAAAAGACATTTTGCTCAGAAAGCGGATATTGAGATTTTAGAGATAACAGATGTACCAATGTTCAATGAAACAGATGATCAAACAGATACACCTATTATTCAGAAGTTTAATCAAGCTATTTCAGAAGCTGATGGTGTCATTATCTCGACACCCGAGCACAACCATACGATTCCATCAAGTTTGAATAGCTTGCTCGAGTGGTTGTCTTTTAACATTCATCCACTAGACGGAAAGCCGACAATGATTGTCGGAGCTTCCTATGATATTCAAGGTTCTTCACGTGCCCAATTTCATCTTCGTCAGATTCTTGATGCTCCTGGAGTAAATGCAACAGTTATGCCAGGTAGTGAGTTTTTACTTGGTCGAGCGCATCGAGCGTTTGATGACAATGGAGAATTGATTGATGAGCGAACCGTTGATTTCCTAGATAGTTGTTTTTATCGCTTCCTTCGCTTTGTATCTATTGCAAACCAACTAAACCTTCCTGAAGAAGTTCGCTTTGAACCGGGGACTTACCATGTTACAACTGAAGGCCATAATGGTAAATTACCGATGGACGTCACAGTTTCTGAGGACCGTATTGAAAAAATTGAAATCGATTCTTCTGGAGAATCTTCAGGAATTGCAGATGTCGTCTTTACCCGTATTCCTGCGGAAATCATTGAGGGGCAAACCTTAAACGTTGATGCGGTGTCAGGAGCTTCTGTGACTTCAAATGGTGTTTTAGATGGAGTTGCGCGTGCAGTCAAACAAGCCGGTGCAAATCCAGATGTTTTACGCAAACGTTCAAAAGCGCCATCTGCCCTAGATAAAGAAGATAAGACCTATCAGGCAGACGTTGTCATCGTCGGAGGCGGAGGAGCTGGATTAGCTGCAGCGGCTGCAGTCTTACAAGCTGGTAAGAAGCCGATTATTGTTGAGAAATTTCCTGCAATTGGAGGAAATACTGTTCGTGCAGGTGGTCCAATGAATGCACCAGATCCAGCATGGCAAGGAACCTTCGCAGCTCATCCAGGTGAGGCACATACGCTTCAAGAATTGATTGCGACAGATGAATCAACGATTGACCCAGAATATTTAGAGGACTTTAGAGCCTTGAAAGTTGAGGTTGAACAGTATTTGCAGGACCCAAGCTATTTGTTCGATTCTACCTTGCTCTATCGTATCCAAACCTATATCGGTGGGAAGCGAAAAGATTTACAAGGAAATGAAATTCATGGCCAATACGATATGGTATCTGTTTTAACCGAACGGGCCCTAGAGTCTGTTCGTTGGTTGGAAGACATCGGTGTTGAATTTGTTCGTAGTGAAGTGACAATGCCAGTTGGAGCCCTTTGGCGTCGTGGTCATAAGCCGGTTCAACCAATGGGGTATGCCTTTATATCCGTCCTACAAAAATATGTTCTAGAACATGGTGGCAAGATCTTGACTGACTCTCCAGTTAAAGAATTGCTTGTAAAAGACGGGGCTGTCAAGGGTGTCAGAGCAGAAGGTCGAAACGGTCAAACCATCATTGTCAATGCAGATGCTGTTGTTCTGGCTTCTGGAGGATTTGGTGCCAATACAAAGATGCTACAAAAATACAATACCTACTGGACTGAAATTGCAGATGATATTGCCACATCTAATACACCAGCTGTAACAGGGGATGGTATTCTTTTAGGCCAAAGTGTAGGTGCAGATCTAGTGGGTATGGGCTTTAGTCAAATGATGCCAGTATCCGATCCAGTGACAGGAGCTCTCTTCTCAGGACTTCAAGTTCCTCCAGCTAACTTCATCATGGTAAATACTCAAGGGAAGCGATTTGTAGATGAGTACGGTAGCCGAGACAAGTTATCTCAAGCGGCGATTGATAATGGAGGCTTGTTCTATCTAATCGCAGATGAACGTATCAAGGAAACTGCCTACAATACTAGCCAAGAAAAAATCGATGCCCAAGTCAAAGCAGGTACTCTCTATCGTGCAGATACGATAGAAGAGTTGGCGGTTCAGATTGGTGTGGATCCACAAGTTCTAGTGGAAACGATTAAGAATTACAATTCTTATGTTGATGCAGGCTTTGACCCTGAATTTAATAAAGGTAGCTTCGATCTCAAGTGTGAGGTTGCGCCATTTTACGCAACACCGAGAAAACCAGCTGTTCACCATACAATGGGTGGGCTCAAGATTGATACTTCAACACACGTTTTGAATGAAAATGGTCAGATTATCCCTGGTTTGTATGCTGCCGGAGAAGTCGCAGGTGGACTCCATGCAGGTAACCGTCTAGGAGGAAATTCGCTTACGGATATCTTTACTTTTGGACGTATTGCAGGTCAAACAGCTGTTAAAGAAAATTGTTAGTGATTGATTTAAAAATTAAGGGAATTTTAAGTCTCCTTGTGTATTATATAACCATTAAATAAAGACCTCCTAATACTCTTCGAAAATCTCATCAACCTTCGTTAGAGTCGACTTAGCTAACTATAGTTATGCCTGCGTCTATCTGCCTAGTCTGATTTCGATTTTCATTGAGTACCCTTTATTTAATGAAATCCTAAACTTTTCTTTTTCATAATAATCTCCCTAAAGAGGCCACCCAATCAGGTGGCTTTTTTGTTTGTGACTTGGATTTTTGATATAATAGAGCCATGAGTAGAATTTTAGATAATGAAATCATGGGGGATGAGGAGTTGGTAGAACGTACGCTCCGTCCTCAGTATTTACGTGAATATATTGGGCAGGACAAGGTCAAGGATCAGCTTCAAATCTTTATTGAGGCAGCAAAAATGCGTGATGAGGCGCTGGACCATGTTCTTTTATTTGGTCCTCCAGGTCTCGGGAAAACAACCATGGCCTTTGTTATTGCCAATGAACTGGGAGTCAATCTCAAGCAAACGTCTGGTCCTGTCATTGAAAAAGCGGGTGATCTGGTAGCGATTTTGAATGATTTGGAGCCTGGAGACGTTCTCTTTATTGACGAGATTCATCGCTTACCCATGTCGGTGGAAGAGGTGCTCTATAGTGCCATGGAGGACTTCTACATTGATATCATGATTGGGGCTGGTGAAGGCAGTCGCAGTGTTCATTTGGATTTGCCGCCTTTTACCTTGATTGGTGCAACGACACGTGCGGGGATGCTCTCAAATCCTCTACGGGCACGTTTTGGGATTACAGGTCATATGGAATACTATGCCCACGATGATTTGACGGAAATTGTTGAGCGGACAGCAGATATTTTTGAGATGGAAATCACTCATGAAGCTGCAGCTGAGTTGGCCTTACGTAGTCGAGGAACCCCTCGTATCGCCAATCGTCTCCTCAAGCGCGTACGCGACTTTGCCCAGATTATGGGAAATGGGGTTATCGATGATGTGATTACCGATAAGGCATTAACCATGCTAGATGTTGACCATGAAGGCTTGGACTATGTGGATCAAAAGATTCTTCGTACCATGATTGAGATGTACGGTGGTGGTCCTGTCGGTTTAGGAACTCTCTCTGTTAATATTGCCGAGGAGCGTGAGACGGTCGAAGATATGTACGAACCCTACCTCATCCAGAAAGGATTTATCATGCGAACTCGTTCTGGACGGGTGGCGACAGCTAAGGCATATGAGCATTTAGGGTATGAATACAATGAAAAATGAGCAAGAAATTCTAGATGCTTTCAGAGAAAATCCGGATATGATGACCATTCTGACCATCATTCGTGGCCTTGGTCTGAAAGACTCTTGGTTGGCAGCAGGTTCTGTCAGGAATTTCATTTGGAATCTCTTGTCAGACAAATCGCCTTTTGACTGTGAAACGGATGTGGATGTGATTTTCTTTGATCCAGATGTTTCTTATGAGGAAACAGTATCCCTAGAGAACAAGCTGAGAGAAGATTTCCCTCAGTATCAGTGGGAGTTGAAAAATCAGGTCTATATGCATCTGCACAGTCCCCACACAGCTCCCTATACCAGTTCTCGTGATGCCATGAGTAAGTATCCCGAGCGCTGTACGGCGATAGGACTCTGCTTGCATGCTGATGCAACTTTAGAGTTCTTTGCGCCTTATGGTTTAGAGGATATTTTGAACTTTCAGGTTTCCCCAACTCCTCATTTTTTAGAGAATGAGGACCGAATGGAGCTCTATCAAGAACGCCTGTCCAAGAAAAATTGGCAAGAAAAATGGAAAATCTCACTTTTTCAAAAAACTTAAGAAAAGTTTAAGTTAGGAACGGTATACTAAGTCCATAAGTTAAGAGAAACTTAACTTAAACTCCTAAAACTTTTTCATAATAATCTCCCTATAAAATAAAGTCGCCCAATCAGGCGGCTTATTTTTTGTTACTTACAAGTAATGATAGTAACTTAGCAATAGAAGAAAATAGGGAAGTATGGTATAATAAAACGATAGATTTTTGAATAGGAATAAGATCATGTTTGGATTTTTTAAGAAAGATAAAGCTGCAGAAGTAGAGGTTCCAATACAGGTTCCTAATCATATTGGCATCATCATGGATGGGAATGGTCGCTGGGCTAAAAGACGCATGCAACCACGGGTTTTTGGTCATAAGGCAGGGATGGAAGCCCTTCAAAAGGTGACTAAGGCGGCCAACAAACTGGGCGTTAAGGTTATTACGGTCTATGCTTTTTCTACGGAAAATTGGACTCGTCCAGATCAGGAAGTCAAGTTTATCATGAACTTACCAGTCGAGTTTTATGATAACTATGTTCCTGAATTGCACGCAAATAACGTTAAGATTCAGATGATTGGGGAGACAGACCGTTTGCCTAAGCAGACTTTTGAAGCTTTGATAAAAGCAGAGGAATTGACTAAGGACAATACGGGTTTGATTCTCAATTTTGCTCTTAACTATGGTGGACGTGCTGAGATTACACAGGCTGTTAAGCTGATTTCTCAGGATGTTTTAGATGCGAAAATCAATCCGGGTGATATCACAGAGGAATTGATTGGCAACTATCTCTTCACCCAACATTTGCCTAAGGATGTGCGAGATCCGGACTTGATTATTCGTACCAGTGGAGAATTACGCTTGAGCAATTTCCTTCCATGGCAGGGGGCGTATAGTGAGCTCTATTTTACGGATACCCTGTGGCCTGATTTTGACGAGGAAGCCTTACAGGAAGCAATTCTTGCCTATAATCGTCGTCATCGCCGATTTGGAGGAGTTTAGGAGAAAATATGACCAAGGATTTACAAGAGAGAACACTGTTTGCTGGACTGGCTCTGCTTATCTTCCTTCCCGTCTTGTTTGTTGGAGGGCTCTTGTTGCAGATAGGAATTGGCTTGATAGCTATGCTGGCTGTTCATGAGCTCCTGCACATGAAGGGACTAAAGACCATGACCATTGAGGGCACCTTGACCCTCCTTGCAACCTTTGCTCTCACAATCCCCTTAGAAAATTACCTAACTTTTTTGCCGGTTGATGGCAATGTAGTTGCCTACAGTGTTTTGATTACAATAATGTTAGGAACGACTGTTTTCAGTAAAAACTATACGATTGAAGATGCTGCCTTTCCGATTGCTGTGAGTTTCTATGTTGGTTTTGGCTTCAATGCCTTACTAGACGCTCGTATAGCTGGATTTGATAAGGTTCTTCTGGCTCTCTTTATCGTTTGGGCGACAGATAGTGCAGCTTATCTGACGGGGGTGAATTTTGGTAAGCATAAGTTAGCCCCGAGGGTTTCTCCTAATAAGAGTATTGAGGGCTTTGTTGGGGGGATTCTAGGTGCGGTACTGATAACAGTACTCTTCATGCTAGTGGACAGTACAGTTGCTCTTCCCTATGGAATTTATAGGATGAGTCTTTTTGCTGCCTTCTTCAGTGTGGCAGGCCAGTTTGGTGACTTGATTGAGAGTGCCATGAAGCGCCATTTCGGTGTCAAGGATTCTGGAAAATTTATCCCTGGACATGGTGGTGTGTTGGATCGCTTTGACAGCATGTTGGTTGTGTTTCCAATGATGCACTTATTTGGCCTGTTTTAAAGAAAGGAATTTTGAATGATTGGATTGCTAACCTTTATCCTCGTTTTTGGGATTATAGTGGTGGTGCATGAGTTTGGACATTTTTATTTTGCCAAGAAATCAGGCATTTTAGTTCGTGAATTTGCCATTGGTATGGGGCCCAAGATTTTTTCCCATATCGGTAAGGATGGCACTGCTTATACCATTCGAATCCTTCCTCTAGGAGGCTATGTTCGTATGGCAGGCTGGGGTGATGATGCGACAGAAATCAAGACAGGAACTCCAGTCAGTTTAACACTTGCCGACGATGGTAAGGTCAAACGGATCAACCTCTCAGGAAAGAAACTGGATCAAACGGCTCTTCCTATGCAGGTAACTCAGTTTGACTTTGAAGACAAGCTCTTTATCAAGGGGTTGGTCCTGGAAGAAGAAAAGACTTTTGCAGTGGATCATGATGCAACGGTTGTTGAAGAAGATGGAACCGAAGTGCGCATCGCTCCTTTGGATGTACAGTATCAAAATGCTTCTATCTGGGGCAAGCTCATCACCAACTTTGCAGGTCCTATGAATAACTTTATCTTAGGAGTCGTTGTTTTTTGGATCCTAATCTTTTTGCAGGGTGGTGTTAGAGATACTCAGACAAATCACTTTCATGTCATGCCAGAGGGAGCTTTGGCTAAGGTGGGTGTAGCTGAGACCGCTCAAATTACCAAGGTCGGCTCGCATGAGGTTAAGAATTGGCAAGACTTGACCCAGGCTGTGGAAGCAGATACCAAGGACAAGACCGCTCCGACCTTAGATGTGACCATTTCTGAAAATGGTAGCGAAAAACAAGTCACGGTAACGCCAGAAGAAAATCAAGGACGCTATATTCTTGGGGTTCAACCGGGAGTCAAATCAGACTTTCCATCCATGTTTGTTGGTGGATTTACAACTGCTGCTGACTCAGGACTTCGCATTCTTTCGGCTCTGAAAAACTTGATTTTCCATCCAGATTTGAACAAACTCGGTGGTCCCGTTGCTATTTTTAAGGCAAGTAGCGATGCTGCTAAAAATGGAATTGAGAATGTCCTCTACTTCCTAGCTATGATTTCCATCAATATCGGGATTTTTAACTTGATTCCGATCCCGGCTTTGGATGGTGGAAAGATTGTGCTCAATATCCTAGAGGCTATCCGCCGGAAACCCCTTAAACAAGAAATTGAAACCTATGTCACCATGGCTGGTGTAGTTATCATGGTTGTCTTGATGCTAGCTGTGACCTGGAATGACATTATGCGACTCTTCTTTTAGATAATCGAGGAATATTATGAAACAAAGTAAAATGCTAATCCCTACGCTTCGCGAAATGCCAAGCGATGCTCAAGTTATCAGCCATGCCCTTATGTTGCGTGCTGGTTATGTTCGTCAAGTTTCTGCTGGTGTTTATTCTTACCTACCACTTGCTAACCGTGTGATTGAAAAGGCTAAGAATATCATGCGCCAAGAGTTTGATAAGATTGGTGCGGTGGAAATGTTGGTCCCTGCCCTTCTCAGTGCTGATCTTTGGCGTGAATCTGGTCGTTATGAAACCTATGGTGAAGACCTTTATAAACTGAAAAATCGTGAAAAGTCAGACTTTATCCTAGGTCCGACACACGAAGAAACTTTTACAGCTATTGTTCGTGACTCTGTCAAGTCTTACAAGCAATTGCCACTCAACCTTTACCAAATTCAACCTAAGTACCGTGATGAAAAACGTCCACGTAACGGCCTTCTCCGTACGCGTGAGTTTATCATGAAAGACGGATATAGTTTCCATGCTAATTACGATAGTTTGGATGTGACTTATGACGAGTACAAAGCGGCCTACGAACATATTTTCACTCGTAGTGGCTTGGACTTCAAGGCCATCATAGGTGACGGTGGAGCCATGGGTGGTAAGGATAGCCAAGAATTTATGGCCATTACACCAGCCCGTACAGACCTCGACCGCTGGGTTGTCTTGGACAAGTCAGTTGCCTCATTTGATGAAATTCCTGCAGAAGTACAAGAAGAAATCAAGGCAGAATTGCTCAAATGGATGGTTTCTGGTGAAGACACCATTGCCTACTCAAGTGAGTCTAGCTATGCAGCTAACTTAGAAATGGCAACAAACGAGTACAAACCAAGCAACCGTGTCGTTGTGGAAGAAGAAGTAACTCGCGTGGAAACACCAGGTGTTAAATCTATTGACGAAGTCGCAGCCTTCCTAAATGTCCCAGAAGAACAAACAATCAAAACCCTCTTCTACATGGCAGATGGTGAGCTTGTTGCAGCCCTTCTAGTTGGAAATGACCAACTCAATGAAGTCAAGTTGAAGAACCACTTGGGTGCAGATTTCTTTGATGTTGCGAGCGAGGAAGAAGTAGCAAATGTTATCTCAGCTGGCTTTGGTTCGCTTGGCCCAGTTGCTTTGCCAGAAAATGTGAAAATCATTGCGGACCGTAAGGTACAAGATGTTCGCAATGCTGTTGTGGGGGCCAACGAAGATGGTTACCACTTGACGGGTGTAAACCCAGGTCGTGATTTCACTGCAGAATATGTAGATATCCGCGAAGTTCGTGAGGGTGAAATTTCACCTGACGGACAAGGTGTTCTTAACTTTGCCCGTGGTATTGAGATCGGTCATATTTTCAAACTCGGAACTCGCTACTCAGCAAGCATGGGTGCAGATGTTTTGGATGAAAATGGCCGTGCTGTGCCAATCATCATGGGATGTTACGGTATCGGTGTTAGTCGTCTCCTCTCAGCCGTTATAGAGCAACACGCTCGCCTCTTTGTTAACAAAACGCCAAAAGGTGAATACCGTTACGCTTGGGGAGTTAACTTCCCTAAAGAATTGGCACCATTTGATGTGCACTTGATCACTGTCAATGTCAAAGATGAAGAAGCGCAAGCCTTAACAGAAAAACTGGAATCTAACTTGATGGGGGCTGGTTACGAAGTCTTGACAGACGACCGTAACGAACGTGTCGGTGTTAAATTCAGCGATAGCGACTTGATTGGGTTGCCAATCCGTATCACTGTAGGTAAAAAAGCAGCTGATGGTATCGTAGAAGTTAAGATTAAAGCAACTGGTGACACCATCGAAGTTCATGCAGATAACTTGCTTGAAACGCTTGAAATCCTAAGCAAGAAATAAAAACTATAATCAGAAGAAAAACAAGGCAAAAATGTAACTAGTTTTTACCTTGTTTTTTCTGTATAATGGGAAAAATGAGTAAATGAAGAGGTAAAGCTATGCTAAAATTTCCAAAGGATTTTGTCTGGGGTTCCTCCACTTCTGGACCACAGACAGAAGGTCGTGTACCTGGTGACGGCAAGGGAGACAATCTCTGGGATTATTGGTTCCAAGTAGAGCCAAATCGTTACTACAATGGAATTGGACCTGATAAAACATCGACCTTCTATGAAAACTGGGAAAAGGATATTGAGCTTTTGGTAGAGACTGGTCATACAGCCTTCCGAACTTCTATCCAGTGGTCTCGTATTTTCCCACAGGGGCGTGGAGAGGTCAATCCGCAAGGGGTGGCTTTCTACCGTCAGGTCTTTGAAGCCATTAAGGCCAAGGGAATTCGTCTTTTAGTCAATCTCTACCACTTTGACCTGCCATTTGCCCTGCAAGAAGACGGCGATGGTTGGGAAAATAAGGAAACTGTCAAGGCTTATGAAGACTATGCTCGTTTTTGTTTTGAGACTTACGGTGACTTGGTAGACCAATGGATTACCTTCAATGAACCCATCGTCCCCGTAGAGTTTGGCTATTTCTATGATGCCCACTATCCTCACAAGGTAGATGCTAAGGCGGCGGTTAAGGTTGCCTATCATACGCAATTGGCTAGCAGTCTTGCGGTTAAGGCCTGTCATGAGATTTTGCCTGATTCTAAGATTGGGATTGTCCTTAACTTGACACCAGCTTACCCACGTAGCCAGCATCCCGCGGATGTCAAGGCTGCTCGCATTGCCGACCTCTTCCAAGCTCAATCTTTCCTAGATCCATCTGTTTTAGGAGTTTATCCAGAAGAATTAGTGGAAATTTTAGCTGAGCATGATTTGCTACCAGAGTACACTGTTGAAGAGTTAGAACTCATTCGCGAGAATACAGTTGATTTCCTTGGAGTCAATTACTACCAACCTTTGCGCGTTATGGCGCCGCGTTTTACTAAACATCCAGCCAGTCCCCTCTTGCCAGAACATTTTTACGAGCCTTATATCATGCCGGGACGTAAAATCAATCCTCACCGCGGTTGGGAAATCTACGAGCAGGGGATTTATGATATCGCTCAAAATATCAAGGAAAATTATGGTAATATTGAGTGGATGTTGACAGAGAATGGCATGGGTGTTGAAGGGGAAGAAAAATTCCGTCAAGATGGGATGATTCAAGATGATTACCGAATTGACTTTGTCAAAGGACATCTGCGTGAACTTCACCGTGCCATTGAAGATGGAGCCAACTGTAAGGGTTACTTGATTTGGACCTTTATCGACTGCTGGTCATGGCTCAACAGCTATAAAAATCGCTATGGTTTGGTTGAGCTTGACTTGGAAACACAGGAACGTCGTCTAAAAAAATCAGGCCACTGGTTCAAAGAACTCAGCGACCATAATGGATTTTAAGAATAAAAAGAGTGAGATGGTGTTCATCTCACTTTTTATTACAATATCATCACCAAGGTCCCGATCGTAATCAGGATACAGCCAATAATTGTTTTAAACGTCAGGATATCTTGTAGGAAGAAAAAGGCTAGAACGAGGGTAATGACGAGACTAAATTTATCGACAGCAGATACCTCAGTCGCATTGCCCATCTGTAGGGCCTTGTAGTAGCAGAGCCAGGAGGCGCCAGTGGCCAAACCAGATAAGATGAGAAAGAGCCAACTTTTTTTACTGATGTTGACAATTTCGGTCTGACTATTGGTCAAGAAAACCATGGCCCAGGCCATAAGAATGACGACGACTGTACGAATAGCGGTTGCTAGATTGGATGGAACTCCTTCAATCCCAATCTTGGCTAAAATTGACGTTAAGGCTGCAAAGACAGCTGATAAAAGTGCGAAGAAAAACCACATGGCAAATACCTCCTCTTTTTATTATAAGTAATTGATGCTAACTTGTCAGGTATCAAGTGAAATCTTGATAAAATACCGTCTAGAAAAACTATACCAATTTTTATTCTTGACAAGTGAGAAAAACAAGTATATACTGTCTTTGCTGATTCTGTAAAAGGGAAATCAGACTATACCAATTTAAGGAGAAAGCACAGCTGGTCTGTGTCGTATATACTATGTGTGGAATTGTTGGTGTTGTTGGAAACACAAATGCAACTGATATTTTGATTCAAGGGCTTGAAAAGCTCGAATACCGTGGCTATGATTCTGCAGGGATTTTTGTCCTAGGTGGTGATGAAAATCATCTAGTCAAGGCTGTCGGTCGTATCGCAGAATTGTCTGCCAAGACAGCTGGTGTTGAGGGAACAACAGGTATCGGACATACGCGTTGGGCAACTCACGGGAAACCAACGGAAGACAATGCTCACCCACACCGCTCTGAGACAGGACGTTTTGTCTTGGTCCACAATGGGGTGATTGAAAACTACCTTGAAATCAAGGAAGAATACCTTTCAGGTCACCACTTCAAAGGGCAAACAGATACAGAAATCGCTGTTCACTTGATTGGGAAATTTGTTGAAGAAGATGGCTTGTCAGTTCTTGAAGCCTTCAAAAAAGCTCTTCACATCATCCGTGGTTCATATGCCTTTGCCTTGATTGATTCACAAGATCCTGAAGTAATTTACGTAGCTAAGAACAAATCACCACTCTTGATTGGTCTTGGAAAAGGCTACAACATGGTCTGCTCTGATGCTATGGCCATGATTCGTGAGACCAACCAATACATGGAAATCCATGACCAAGAGTTGGTAATCGTCAAGGCTGATAGCGTCGAAGTTCAAGACTATGATGGCAATCGCCGTGAACGTGCTAGCTATACTGCGGAGCTTGACTTATCAGATATCGGTAAGGGGACTTATCCTTACTATATGCTTAAGGAAATCGATGAGCAACCAACGGTTATGCGTAAACTCATCCAAGCCTACACAGATGATGCTGGTCAAGTAGTGGTTGAACCTGCTATCATCAAGGCTGTTCAAGACGCAGACCGCATTTACATCCTTGCAGCTGGAACATCTTACCATGCAGGATTTGCTTCTAAGAAGATGCTGGAAGAATTGACAGATACGCCAGTTGAACTTGGAATCTCATCTGAGTGGGGCTATGGTATGCCACTTCTCAGCAAAAAACCACTCTTCATCTTTATCAGCCAGTCTGGTGAAACAGCGGATAGCCGTCAAGTTTTGGTCAAGGCTAATGAAATGGGTATCCCAAGCTTGACAGTGACAAACGTGCCAGGTTCAACTCTTTCTCGTGAAGCTAACCATACTATGCTTCTTCACGCGGGTCCTGAAATTGCCGTGGCATCAACCAAGGCCTACACAGCACAAATCGCAGCTCTTGCCTTCCTTGCAAAAGCAGTCGGAGAAGCAAACGGCAATGCCAAAGCGCAAGCCTTTGACCTGGTTCATGAGTTGTCAATCGTAGCTCAGTCTATCGAATCAACTCTTTCTGAGAAAGAAACCATCGATGCTAAAGTTCGTGATCTTCTTGAAACAACTCGTAACGCTTTTTACATTGGACGTGGTCAAGATTACTACGTAGCCATGGAAGCAAGTCTCAAACTCAAAGAGATTTCTTACATCCAATGTGAAGGCTTTGCGGCAGGAGAACTCAAGCACGGAACCATTGCCTTGATTGAAGAAGGAACGCCTGTCTTGGCCCTCTTATCAGATCCAGTCCTTGCCAACCATACTCGTGGAAATATCCAAGAGGTCGCAGCCCGTGGTGCCAAGGTTCTCACTATCGCAGAGGAAAATGTTGCTAAAGACACAGACGATATCGTCCTTACGACCGTCCACCCTTACCTCTCACCAATCTCAATGGTCGTACCAACACAATTGGTCGCTTACTTTGCGACCCTGCACCGTGGTCTTGATGTGGACAAACCTCGTAATCTTGCCAAGTCGGTAACAGTAGAATAAACTAAGAAAGTCTAGTTGATCTAGGCTTTTTTGCTCTGTCTTGGTATCCTTGGGTAAGGAGGCACTGTATTAATGACTAAGTTATTTATCCTGAAAAGAAGTTAAATAGAGGGTCATTACGTTTCAATAGAAACGAAAAAACCTTGATTTAAGGCGATTCTTGAATTTTCAAATTTCAATGTATTGCAATAAAAATCAACCGAATGACTACATTTTTTGTGAAATAAATTAGATGTTCGGATATATAGAAAATGCTCTAGTCAGATTGTCTAGAGCATTTTTGTGTTGCTTAAGAAAAATAGATAGTGGTTTTGGATAACTACACATCTTAGATTTTTAAAAACAAGATTTAATCGATGATAACTAAAAAGAATTATTATGTTTACAAAAAGTAAATTTCAATACTGTATTTACAATCATGACAGACTAGAACTTCATGAGCTACAAAAGGAATATCAAAAGGATAAAGCTGGAACAAAACTTAAGTATGAAAACAAATTATTTTGCCCTGGTTGTTACAAAGTGAACTTAGTCATAAATGAGAAAAAGGGAAAATCTATTTATCGAACTATCCTAAATCACCTCATAGTGACGGATGTGAATATGCTTTGGAATCTGCTTCGAAAAAAGAAAGGAGTTGAAAGAATACTATGAGAAAATTGATACAGATTTAGCTGAGCAACTCTTAAATCGTATTATAGTAAGATATTTATAGGATAGAGTAATAAGAGTTTAAATCTAAGCTCATACTTATAAACCAAAGCCTCCCTATCCAAAACAATTACATAGTTTGCTAGAGGGAAAAATAATTTGCTAGAAAACCAGAAATTATGTAAAATAAAAATATATGAATAACAAGGAGCTAAATTTAAATGGCAAATAATATTTATTTATTTTTAATCGATTATACAAAGTCACTATTGTTACATCCAATCATAAATGGTTTACAGTTAGGATTTTACATTGTTTTATGGCAAGTAATAGGCACTCCTATCATTTCTTTTGTCAATGATTTAACAAAGCCATTAAAAGCGAAATTAGACATGAAAGTCAACTACTTTGTCTTGATTTTTGGTTGTTTAACAGGTCTATTTTCTTCAGTGTATTTCTTATCTGGGTTAGAGGGCGAAAACAATGTGTATAGCCGTGCTTTTAGATTGATTGGTATTTTTGGAAGTGTCTTTCTATTCCTTATCCCTGTAACTCTCATCTTAGGAGAGGGGATCATCATTCCTATTTATTCGATTATAATGTGGATTGTTAATGGCATTATTAGTCTCCTACCTATTCTAGCTGGACTTGCAATCATCATGCCTATTGTATTCATTGGTGGGTTATTCTCAATAGTAAGCATCGTAGTCGGAAGATTATGAGAGGTTAAGGATTATAGAAAGAAAGTAAAAAAACTATGGATTATGATATTTTTGAAGATTATAGAAAGAACCCTCCTAAAAAAGAGAAATATAAGGGACTGCCCCCTGAAGAACGTGTTGAACTTATAAAACAGGAGTATTTTAGGAAAGAAGCCAAGAAGAAAAGAGAGGAAGAGGAACGTAAGCAAGCTCTTATCAAAGCAAAAAAAGATAAGAAATACAAGGAATACAGTTCTAAGGTAGAACTATTATTTAAGTGGATGATTGGATTTGCTTTGTTTGCAGTTATATCTGCTGGATATTGGTTTAATAAAGACTATTTCTTTTTAACATTGCAAGGAGGAATTTCTATTACAGGACCAACTAAAGAACTTGGTAAGGCAATTGTTGAATTTATTCTTTCGATGATGTTAAGTTTCCTTGCCCCTGCTTTGCTGACTTTTTTCATAATTGATATGCCAAAAAATTAAAAGGAGGAATAATCATGGCAAAATTTAAAAGTTTATTTTTAATAGCAGCGCTCTTTATTAGCGTAATTCTTACTGGCTCTGTATCAGGAGTATTTTATGCTAAATATATGAATACCAAAAATGAAACCAAACAACAAACTCAATCTGTTCAGAGTAACGAAGTGCAAAGCACAGAAAAAGTAGGTGAGACTCCCGCAGATGATAAAACTATAACACCGCCCTTTCGTCCCTTGAAATGCCTGGTCACAAAGTAAAACCAGAAATAGAAAAAGAAGTGAAAGAGGCCTTTAAGATTGTTATTAAAGAATGTAAAACAGCGAATATCTTAGAGATTGATTTTTCTATGGAGAAGCATTTAAAAATGGCCGATAAGGCTCCTATAAGGTCCTTTGCAGTGTCATTCCAACAAAATGGATATGATGTAAACGTAGATGATATTGAAGTTTATGAATCTAAATCATCGGATGTGGTTCAATTTATTGTTAAGTCCACTAAAAAAGGCGAAGATAGCATCTTTTGGGTTGGTAACTATAACACACTGGCTCACCAAGTTAGTATCTCACACTACTATGGAGGGCATGTAGGAAAGGCTTTTGGATAAGAAACAACAAAAAATCAATTGAGTCGATTCGGTTTGTATAGATTAGGAGAAATATATGTTATATGTTGTAGCAAGTGTCATTCTATTTTTTACTTTAATTGGTATTTATCAAAAAAAGTTTAAAGTTAAAGCATTAACAGTGCCGGTTACGCTTTATGTGCTGGCGATTGTCTTTAATCTTATTTTTAAAGTGAAATAATTAGAAGTTGAAAATGGAAAAAATAGATTAAGAAATAAATGGGAGAAATATGGAGAAGAGTGCTATTTTATCAACTGATAGAAAGTATAGATATGTTCTCACACGAATTTGGGATGAAACAAAACCAACAGTGGTATTTATTGGGTTAAATCCTTCGATAGCTGATGAGGAGACGGATGATTAGACTATTCGAAAATGTATAGGTTACTCCAAAAGATGGGGAAATGGTAAATTGATCATGGTGAATCTCTTTGCTTTTAGAAGTACTGGCCCACCTTTGCTTAAAAGAGTGGAAGATCCAGTCGGCCCCGAAAATGACAGTTATATTCAAAAGTATGTTTCTGAATCTGATTTGGTAATTGCATGTTGGGGAAATCAAACGAAGTTGCTGAATAGAGACAAGAATCTGATGGGTATGGTTCCAAATCTTTTTTGCTTACAACGAAATAAAAATGGAACTCCTCATCATCCACTTTATTTATCTAATGATATTACTCCTATTCCTTATAATTAAATAATATTGAAAAAAATCTGCTAAGGATTTATTCCTAACAGTATTTTTTAGAACTTTTATTAACTAACCACCAACAATCTATAAAAGAATAAAGAAAAGTATTGCATACCCCCCAACAAATACTTGAAATTTGGGGAGCTATATACCAGTTTGTGTAAACCACAAGATGTGATTCTGATGAAAAATTTATAATCAAAAAAAGAACTCTCTATCTAGAGATTCTTTTTTTAAAATTTAAATCATATTTCCATACGGAAGAGATTTTATATATTCCTCCATAAAAATCCAATCAGGATTGTTATTGGCATCAACAGGCAACTTTATTTTAGTTTGTAATAATCTATCTCCAGTCCAACTTCGTCCAAAAGAATATCTAAATCTTTCTTTATCTAAAATTGTAACTAAAAATACACCAATATATTGATTGAGTTTGTCAAAAGTTCCAGTACTTATTTTTCCTTTCATACCTATAAAATCATATGGCTGATATGTTGCATAACCTGCACTACCTTGACCTAAATTTATAAAGACAACGGAATTACCTTTCGATAAATACCTACTATCATATTCCACAGTTGCTTTTACACCATTGTTCTCTTTTTTAGCTGCAATATATACTAAATCTGAACCTTCTTCTAACTGATCAGTAGTTTCCCCCTTAGCTGGTTGAACATCACCAAAAATTTCTTTAATAGTAAATGGTAACCAATTTGACGAGTTTAATTCTAATGTTTTTTTATTAGAGCTTTCAACACTAAGGTTTGGCGAACCATATTTCACCTCAAAAGCAAACAATTCTTTTATATTTCGTTCAAAATCGCTATGAGATAGCTCTGAATAATCGGTTTCCATATAAGCTTCAGCTAACCATTCGTCCTCGAAACTAACTTCTTTTAGTACAGAAAGCCCCGTTTTCTCCACTCTGTTCACATATAAGTATTTCCACTCCTTATAAATGTCTTCCCATAGGCTCTTTCCGTCAACAAATCGTTCAACACGACCTAAGTTTTTTCGTTTTACAAAACCATCATTTTTGAAATATCCAAAAAAAGTTTTCTTGTTTAGCGCTTTAGAATGTCTCACACCTAAATTAAATATCATACAACAAGCAGTTGCATTAGCTCCAGGGTGAAACATATCAACAGGTAAAGAAAAGACTGCATCTAATGTATGTTCAGACAACATTTTTTCTTTAAAAATGTTTATTTCCTTTTGTTTTTCCCCACCGATAGCGCACGAAGTAGGTAATAACACAAGTAGTTTCCCTGTTCCAACTATTTTTGCTACCTCATATACAAAGTGAAAACCTTTTGATGGGTCTGCATTTGTTTTAGAAGGCCAAGATTCTACATATTCCTTTTTACTTTGCTTCCTCTGAGCATTATAAGGAGGGTTCATTAAAACAACATCTATACTTGTATTTTCTTTAGATTGTGTTATATCGAATTGATTTAAATAATCAAAACAGCTACCTTGCAAAATATTAGAGTTCCCATCACTATGCAATAACATATTAGTTGTTGCTAAACCAAAAGCTATATCATCAAATTCTAAGCCATAAATATTATTCTTTTTAACATGATCTCTATCTTGTTCTGTATCACAATCGTCCATTGCATCAGTCATTGCTCGCACTAAAAAAGCACCACTTCCACAACAAGGGTCTAGAACTTTTGTATGTCGATTTATTCCTGCTATATCACACATAAATTTTACAATATGATCTGGGGTAAAAGCTTGATTTTTGTCAGATTTCCCAACATATTTGTTGAATGTTGTAAAAAATAAATTTAAAATATCTTGTCCCATCGTAGTTTTGTCGTTGATGTAAGGCAAAATATCTTTTTCTATGCGATGTAACAACTTCTGAAAAGATTTATTTTCAAGAGTTCTAATATCTTGAGAAGATAAAACATTAGTTTTTATGAGACCAATTTTCACTGCTTTATTGATATCTTTTTCAAGTAAATTTTCCAGAATCTCTTCAATGCCTGCAATAATAGTTTTAGTAGATAAGTTTTCAAATTGTAGACCATTTTTTAATGTCAAAAGGCAAGTGCCAACAAACTGACTTCTTAATTTTTCTTGAATTCCTAGATTATGCAAAATTTCATTAAGGTTATATGTACTTTTCATAACCTTTAACTTATCATTATTATGCCCTAAAAAAGTATCTTTATACTCTTCAAAAGACTTTAGCTTTCGCTCGTCAAAACATAGAGTTTCATCTGTAATTTCTAAAGACCTATCACCAAACCATACTTTAATTTCATCGTTAGAAGTATTAGCTAAGATGGCTACTATAAAGTTATTGGTAAGTTGCTTTTCATAGTCAACATATGCCTGTAACTGCTCATAGTCCTTTTGATTGAACTTTATTTTAGTCTCTATAAGAATAGATAAATCTTTGTTTTCAAATCGGATATCTAAATCCTTATATTTCCGCTTATAATTTTCTTTTTGATACTCAGCAATATCTTTTCCTATTTCTTTCAGTGCTTTTTGGTAGCTAAATTCCTCATTTTCAATATTTGAAACAAGGTAATCTTTTCCTATTTTTTCTATAATATCAATACGTTTCATCTTGCAATTTCCCTTTCATACACAACAGAAAAGACCTTCTCACAAAAATGTGAAAAAGTCTGTTTTAGGGCTTGACAAAAAATACGCTTGATTACATAATCAGCGTGAGCTGTGAGCTGTGAGCTGTGAGCTGTGAGCTGTGAGCTGTGAGCTGTGAGCTGTGAGCTGTGAGCTGTGAGCTGTGAGCTGTGAGCTGTGAGCT